>JAJZKJ010000095.1 GCA_021804195.1 Acidobacteriota bacterium | reverse complement strand
TTTTTAAAATTTGCTGATTTTTGCCCTGTTTGCTTATTTGTCACCCATAACCTTTGATAATAAAAGACTTAACCCCTATGGTGACAAATGATTCTGCGTTCTTTTGCCTTTCACTTGGGTTTTCTCCATTCCTTCCGAACCTAGCGGCGGCACACGAGTTCACCATCAAGAACATTAAAGCCACATTGAGTGGGAAGGCCGGGGGTGTTTGCTTGATCCCGGTCATCCTCACTTTAAACGATGCTGAGCGCTCAGGGAGAAGCGAGCAGAGCCAGGCGGAAACCGCGAGGCAACCGGAATGTACACGAATGTACTTGAGGATTGCCGAGCGGGTTCCAACGCCGCTATGCGATGCTGATCCCTGAGCGTGATCCCTCCTACCCCAGTCCATAGCTGTGCAGCTTATTCAATAAAGTTTTATAGGAAATTTGCAGCTTCTCGCAGGCCCGCTGCTTATTCCAGCGGCATTCTTCCATAACCTGGCTGAGCCGGATCCTTTCCACAATCTGGGTAGCGCGGTCGGCAATCTCGGTTAGACCGCCTTCCCAGTTGAAATCCTCGCCCAATTCCATCCCTTTGGGCAGTATCGTTTCGGGACGGGGAGGGCGGAGCTGTAAATCCTCGGCCTGGATTTCTTCTCCGTCGGCCAGAATCACGGCGCGTTCCAGCGCGTTCTGCAGTTCCCGCACGTTGCCGGGCCAGCGATAGGCCATCAGGGTCTCGGCCGCGCCTTCGGAGAGTGTCAGGCGGGGTTTTTTGAATTCGCGGCAGAATTTTGCCACAAACGCCGAGGCCAGTTGCAGCACATCTTCTCCCCGCTCGCGCAGCGGCGGAATGGTCACCGGGAACGCGGCCAGCCGGAAATACAGATCTTCGCGGAATTGTTTCGCCTGCGTGGCCTCCTCCAGGTTGCGGTTGGTGGCGGCCACCACCCGTACATCCACCTGGATGGTGCGCACCCCGCCCACTCGCTCGAAAGCCCGCTCCTGCAGTACGCGCAGGATCTTGGCCTGCGTGCCCAGCGGCAGTTCCCCGATTTCGTCGAGAAATATGGTGCCCCGGTGGGCGAGCTCAAATTTGCCGATTTTGCGCGCGCCGGCGCCGGTGAAGGCGCCCTTTTCGTGGCCGAAAAGTTCCGTCTCCACCAGGGTTTCAGGAATCGCGGCGCAGTTGATCGCCACAAACGGCTGGCCGGCCCGGGGGCTGATCTGGTGTATGGCGCGGGCGAACAGTTCCTTGCCGGTGCCGCTTTCTCCCAGCAGCAGCACCGTGGTGTCCGAGGGCGCCAGCCGCTGCAGCGCCGCCCCCACCTTGCGCATGCTTTCGTGTTCGCCGATGATTTTGGGAAACCCGTAGCGCTCGGCGAATTCCTCGCGCAATAAAATATTTTCCCGCTGCAGATGCTGCTGCTGGATGGCGCGCTGGATGAGCAGCAGTAAATGCGGCAAATCCACGGGCTTTTGAATAAAATCGTAAGCCCCTTCCTTCATCGCCACCACGGCTTTTTCGATGGTCCCGTAAGCGGTCATCAGGATCACCGGCAGATCGGGAGAACTCTCGCGCGCCGCCTCCAGTACGCTGATGCCATCCCGCCCGGGCAGCCGCAGATCCGTCAGGACCAGCGAGTAAATGCCCTCATTGAGCAGCCGCGCGGCGGTTTCGCCGTCGCCGGCCTCGGTGACCTGATACCCTTCCTTGCCCAGCGCGGTTTTCAGCATTTGCCGCAAGTCGGGCTTGTCTTCGATCAGCAGGATTCGTTCTTCCATCTTCATGGCTTATTCTCCCTTCGCGTCGGAGGCGGGCGAAGTCCCGGCCGCGGAGGCCCGCGCCGTCTGGCATAGCGGAATGCGCACCGCGAAACAGGTGCGGCCTGGGCTGGCTTCCCGCAGCACGATGGTGCCCTTCATGCATTGCAAAAATTTCTGCGCCATTGCCAGCCCTAGTCCGGCCCCCTGGGATTTGGTGGTGAAAAATGGGATAAAAAGTTTATCGCGCAGCTCGGGGGCGATGCCGGAGCCATTGTCATGCACCAGTATCGTCTGCCGCCGGCCCGCGTCTGCCCCGCGCTCCACCACCACCCGGCCCGTCCCGCCGGCGGCTTGCGCGGCTTCACAGGCATTGCGCAGCAAATTGATCCATACCCGCTCCAGCAGCATCGGCTCGCCCCAGACCGCCGCGAATTCACCTCGCACCTCAATCTCCACCTGCCCGGGAAATTGCACCTGCACCGCGGCGGCGCAGGCCGCGAGCAGGGGCGCGATTTCCACCCGCTCCAGGTTGACTTCCAGCGGCCGGGCAAACGCCAGAAATTCCGTGGTGACGCCGCTCAGCTTGCGGACCTGCTCCACGATGTTTTCCGCGTGGTCCCGGGCTTCGCCGGCCGGCGCGGACTGGCAGACCAGCTGTGCATAGCCGTAAATGGTGGCCAGGGAATTTTTGAATTCATGCGCGATTCCCGCCGCCATTTCACCCAGCGAGGCCAGAAATTGGTTGCGCCGCAGTTCGTTCTCCAGTTCCCGGATTTCGGTCAGATCGGTCAGCAGGCAAAGCAGGCCGGTGGTGGTGTTCTCCTGCCGCACGGCCGTCATGGTAATGCCCAGCGCGCGCACTTGCCCGCCCGGGGTGGTGTAGTTCAGAACCTTGCGCTGCCAGCTCACTCCTTGCCGCAGGGTTTGTTCCACCAGTTCCGCCGCCCGCCCCAGAGGTTGGCCGTCATTTTCGGCCATCTCAGCCTGACGGAATACGTCCTCGGCTCGCAGCCCGGTGGGTGAGGCAAAATCCAGTGCCGTGCGCGCCGCCGGATTGGCTTCCCGCACCCGGCCCTGCGGATCGAAAAACAGCACTCCGCTCGGCAGCCGGCTGAGTATCTCGCGAAACCAGGCGGCTTTCGCGTCGGCATCTTCCCCCTCCTGGGCTATGCCTCGCCGCTTGTACTCCGCGATCTCATCTTTTTGCTGTTTCATCTGCGTCATCAGGCCCAACCATACATTTTCCGGCACACTCCAGGTATCTCGGCCTGATTCCGGACTTGAATTGTTGGCTTGCCGGGTACGCCACGTTTGCCTGAATTTCCACCACGCTGCGGTCGCCAAGAGACAGAGCCCCGCGCCGCTCAGGCTCCAGGACAGTATTTTTATCACTGTGGCCGACGTCAATGGATTCATATTGTCAGTAAGCTGCGGTTATCGCAGCCGCATCCAGTACCAACTCCAAATCCAGCCGCCCCACGCCCAGCTCACCCACCCCATCAGTCCCAGGCAAACGCCAAATGGCAGGGCAAAACGGCTGCTCAAGGCCTGCATGGCCCGTTGCGCCCGCATCCATGCCTGGGCCCGGCTGCCCTTGCGCCCGCGGGTGCGCCGCCAGCGCCCCGCTCCCACCCACAGCATCAGCGCGATGCTCGCCACGCCGCCCAGCAGGGCGCCCAGAGCCAGCGTAAAGAGCGCCAGCCCGGCGCCCAGAAAAGCCCCCACCATGGCCATCATCTTCACATCGCCCAACCCCATGCCGGCGCGGCCGCGTAAGCGCTGATAGGCATAACCCAGCAGCCACAATGGCATTGCGCCCGCGGCTGCGCCCTCCAGGGCCGTCATTACGCCCGCCCATCCGGTCAGGCCGGCCGGCCCCTGCCAATAGCTGAATGCGAGCGCCAGCACTAAGCCGCCCAGAGTGAATTCGTCGGGTAACTGCTGGCAATCCCAATCGGTGGCGACCAGGCCGATGAGCAGCGCCGCAAACAGACTGAATTTGATGGCTGCCGGCCCTGGCCCGGACCGCCGGATGGCCTCGGCGAACCCGGCGCCGCATAGCAGTTCCACCGCCAGATATCGCAATCCGAACCCGAGCCGGCAATGCCGGCATCGCCCGCGCTGAATCACATAACTGATGACCGGCAGATTTTCCCAGAACCGGAGCGCATGGCCGCAGCCGGGACAATGCGACCCTGGGTGCGCCAGGGAAATGCCGCGCGGCAGCCGGTAGATGGCGGCATTGAGAAAGCTGCCCGCGATCAATCCGCACACAAAAAAAATGCCCGCGGCCGATATACTCATGATGAAGGTGGCATAAAAGCGGCCCCGCCGCTATTCTATTCTGTTCCTGCCCTCCATTTCGCGATTTTTATGATTCGCATCAGCGCCCGCATCAATGCTTTCAATGAAGATGACCATATTGCCGGCGCCCTGGAGTCGCTGGCCTGGGCGGATGAACGGCTGGTGGTGGATTCCGGCTCAACCGATCGCACCGCGGCCATCGCCGCCGGCATGGGCGCGCGGGTTGTGCAGCACGCATTTCAGGGCTATGGCGACAAGCATAACTTTGCCGACACCCAATGCAGTTATGACTGGATCTTCTGGCTCGATGCCGACGAGCGCGTAAGCCCCCGGTTGCGGGATGCGATCCAGGACTGGCGCAGCCGCGAACCCGATTGCGCCGGCTATCAGGCGGCCCGCCGCACCTGGTACTGGGATCGCTGGATCAATCACTCCGGCTGGTATCCCGATTATCAGCCCCGGCTCTACCACCGGCCCCGCACCCACTGGGACGGGACGCCGCCGCATGAGGCGCCCAAAGTGAGCGGGCGCTTAGGCCGTCTCGATGGAGATCTGCTGCATTTTACCCGCCGTAATTTTCACGAGCATATCGCCGTCCTCAACCGTTACACCGATCTTGCGGCTCAAGCCCGCATGCAAGCCGGCGAACGGCCCTCGCTGCGGCGGCTGGCATGCCTGCCGCCCTGGGCATTTTTTCAGAGCTATATTCTGCGTCAGGGTTTTCGGGA
Source organism: Acidobacteriota bacterium (assembly GCA_021804195.1). Next base: position 2,855 of record JAJZKJ010000095.1, on the reverse strand, counting down.
TGGTCTGCCGGGCTGGTTGATCGCCATGCAGGCCGGTTACTATGTCTTTGCCAAAGAAGCCAAGCTCGCCGAGAAATACTTCGCCCGCACTCCGCCCCGGACCTGAGCCTTTAGCGCAGATATTTTTCAAACCAGGCGATCTGCCGCCGCACAATGTCCCGCTGGTCGCTGGGACGCCAGATATAATGGCCTTCGTCCTTATACACCACCAGTTCGGTGGGCACGCCCAGCGTCCGCAGCGCCCGCCAGAACTCAAACGATTGCGGCGTGGGGCACTCTCCATCCCGGTCGCCCACCAGAATCAGCGTCGGAGTTTTGGCGTTTTTGATGAACGTCATCGGCGCGCTGCGCGCATAAATTCCTGGATCATCGTACACCGACGCTCCAAAGTATGGAATCATCCATTGATCAATATCGTTTTCGCCGTAATAGCTGAGCCAGTCGGCCAGCCCGGCGCCGGCCACGGCGGCCCGGAACATGTGGGTTTGGGTCACGGCCCACATGGTCATATATCCGCCATAGCTCCAGCCGGTGATGCCCAGGCGCCGGGGATCAACCGGGTAATGCCGTGTAATATATTTCACCCCGGCTAAAATGTCCTGGAAATCGCCGTAGCCAAAGTCCTTGATATTGGCCCGCGCGAACGCTTCCCCTTGTCCGAAGCTGCCCCGGGGGTTGGGGTAAAAAACAAAAAAACCCTCATGCGAGAGCAGCGAGGTGTTATAAAACGTCCCGGGCCAGTCCGGGGTGTTGGCCGCGCCCGGTCCGCCGTGCACGGAAACCACCAGGGGATATTTCCTGCCGGGATGGTAATGCCAGGGCAGCATCAGCCAGCCCTGTAACCGGTAAGCCTGATGACGCCAGTGGAGATCCACCACGCGGCCCCAGGCCGGACGCAGTTTCGCATTCACCCGCGTGATCTGCCGCCAATGCCCCAGCCGTCCCGCCCACAGCTCCGGCGGCCGGCGGAACGAGGCTTGAATCATCGCCGCATGAACTCCATCGTTGGCCAGTGAGACGCCAAAATTCCAGCCTCCGGCCGACATCGAAACCGGGCCGCGCCAGATGGGCTGGATTTTTTGGGTTTTCAGTTCAAGCCGCGCCAGCGCCGCCGCCCCTCCCCGGTCTTCACTGAGCAGAATCTGGCGGGCATTCAGCCAATGGAAGCTGGTGATGCTGGCGTGTAAATGAGGGGTAATATCTTTGGCGCGTCCGCCGGATGCCGGCGCTAGAAACAGATCGCCGCCGGTTGAGCCTTCATCGCTCATGATGCCGCTGATAAAGGCAATCTTTTTCCCATCGGGCGACCAGCGGGGCTGTGCGATCTGCCAGGCTGGGCGGCTGATCAGCCACAACCCTCCGCGATGGGAATTGAGCGTGTACAGCCGGGCGATCCACCAGTTGGCGTCGCCGTTGCCGTAAGCCGCGCTGATCACAAATTGTCGGCCCCGCGGCGACCATCCGTACTGATATACGTAAAGATGTGGCGGCGACACGGCCCTGATCTGCCCGCCCGGCCAGGCCGCCGTCATCAGCCGTTGTTCATAAATATGCGATTCAATCACCCCGGAAGGCGGCGTCATCGGTTGCAGCGGGCCGGCCGCGCGCAGCGCGTTATGGATATATAAAAACCCGATCCGCTTCCCTCCCGGCGACCAATGGAGATCGCCCAGGTCGCCTTGCAGCCGGGTGATGCGCGCCGGCTTGCCGATGCTCCGCGCGCTGATTCTGGAGACGAAGATCTGCGCCTGTCCGGGGCTTGCCGCCGTGGATAAAAACGCCAGCTCGCGGCTATTGGGCGACCAGGCCAGGCTGGAATAACCGGCGGGCCGCGCATTCACGCGCAGGGTATAAATATGGCTGGCATGAGCGGTGCGGATCAGCTGAATCCGGCTCATGCCCGTGATCTCGCCGTTTTTGCCCGGCAGGGCTTCGATCCAGGCCACCCAATCTCCGTTGGGCGCGATGGCGGCTTGACTCAGCCGCCGAGCCTGGCCCAGTTTCCGGAGCAGCATTCCGATCGGCGTGGCTGCTCGCGCGGCCGGAAAAAGCCCGAAGACGATTCCCGCGGCCGCGGCTGCCTTCCGCCATCTATTCCGGTTCCGGATAGAGTAGTTCCGTAAAGCGAGGGTCATCGCTGATGCCTTGTAAATCCCGGTCCGTGCGGGCCAGCCAGCGCGTGCGCGGTTCCAGCCGGATCGCCTGTTCCATATAATTGACCGCCGGCTCGGTTTGATGCTGTTGCGCGTGCAGAACCGCCAGCGCGTAGGCGACATAGCCATCTTTGGGCGCCAGCTTGGCGGCTTTTTGCAGATATTCCAGCGCGGTGTCAAAGTGCGACTGATTCATTTCCACCACGCCGGCATTGTAATAATCCGTGGCGCCGCGCAGCACCGGCGCGACCTCATCCAGCCGTTGCGCGCAGATTTGCAGATGCATGCGGGCCCGGTCGGCGATCCGGGGTTCCGGCCCGGCGGCCACTTTTTCCAGCAGGGGCCTCGCGCGTTCAAATTTCTGCTGGCAGAACAGCTTCATCGCCGCCTCATATTGCTCCAGCCAGACTTCGCTTTCGGGGTTGCTGGAAGTTGTTTTGGTGGTTTTTACGCTCGCGGACGCCATCGTTTGTGCCTCGTTTCCTGTTCCCGGCGGCCAGGGCCCATCCAGCCACTCGCAAAAAGCCGGAATCTCTATTAGGCCGGTATTACCGGCCTTCCGTCAAGCCCGTCCAGCCGCCCATGGGGGCACGGGCCCTCCGCGCGCTAAAATAAGAACAGAATCGCGGAGGGATGGGTGAGTGGTTGATACCGGCGGTCTTGAAAACCGCTGTGCGGGAAACCGTACCGGGGGTTCGAATC
>JAJZKJ010000094.1 GCA_021804195.1 Acidobacteriota bacterium | reverse complement strand
GAACGGCTCGCCGGGGATGTCGGACTTGGTGAGTTTGGCGTCAAAACGGGCGTCCTGCGCAATGCGGGTGGTCTGCTGGTGATCGGGGTGGGCGTCCTGGGGATAGGGTAAAAAGATGATGTCGGGTCGCAGTTCCCGGTATATCGCCGCCAAAAGATGGCGGGCGGGCAACGAATAGAGAACCTCGCGATTCACCAACCCCGCCCCGCGGCGGTGTACTCCCAAAACCGCGGCGGCGGCGGCGGCCTCCGCGGAGCGGATTTCCCGCGACCCATGCGGGGTCGGTTCGCCATCCGTTACGTCCAACAGCGTAACCTGGTGGCCGGCATGAACCAGCAGGGCGATGGTTCCTCCCATCGCCAACTCCTGATCATCCGGATGCGGCCCGACCACCAGCACGCGCATGGCGTTTGACTCCGTCCGAAACAAACCGTAATTACCGCTGATCCCGCGGCGTCCAATGCTGATCCCGCGGCCCGATGTATTCGGCGCGCGGCCGAATCAGTTTGTTGCGGGCGTACTGCTCCAGAATGTGGGCGATCCAGCCGCTGGTGCGGCTGACGGCGAAAATCGGCGTGAAAAGGTCCGCGGGAATGTTCAGGTAGTGATAGACCGACGCGCTGTAGAAGTCCACATTCGCTTTAAGCCCCTTGGTTTGCCCGACCAGATCTTCAATTTTGGCTGACATCTCGTACCAGTGTTTCTGGCGGGTAAGCTCTCCGAGCTGGCGCGACATTTCCTTGAGATGTTTGGCCCGGGGATCGCCGTTCTTATAAACGGCATGTCCAAATCCCATGATTTTTTCGTGATGTTCGAACTTGTTGCGGAGGTAAGGTTCCACTTTGGCGGTGGATCCGATTTCGTTGAGCATTTTCATCACCTGCTCGTTGGCGCCGCCGTGCAGCGGCCCCTTGAGCGCGCAGATGGCCGCAATGACGGCCGAGTGCATATCGGTGAGAGTGGCGGCGGCGACGCGTGCGGTAAAAGTGCTGGCGTTAAGCTCGTGATCGGCGTGGAGAATATAGGCTTTGTCCAGGGCGCTGGCGGCCAGCGGATCGGGAACCTCGCCGGTGCGCAGGTAAAGAAAATTGGCCGCCAGGCTCAAATCGTCGCGCGGCGCCAGCGGTTCGCGATCGTTGCGGATGCGGTCATAAGCGGCGACGATGCCGGCCATCCGGCCCAGAATGCGGATGGCCTTGCGGCGATTGGCGGCCGGCGACATGTCTTCCGATTCGGGGTCGTAGATGGCCATGGCGCTGGCGGCGGTGCGCAGCGCCTCCATGGATTGGGCGCGGCGCGGAAAACTTTTCATGATCGCCACCAGGGCGTCGGGCAGGCGGGTCTCCAGGACGATGGCCCGGCGAAACGCCGCCAGCTCCTCCCGGCGCGGCAGGCGGCCGTACCAGAGCAGGTGAACGATTTCCTCAAAGGTTCCGTTCCCGGCCAGTTCATCAATATTGATCCCGCGGTACGTCAGCACACCATTCTCGATTGAACATATATCGGAACTTAGTGCAATGACATCCCTTAATCCGCTGCCGGGAGCGGGCGGGGGCGATGGTTCGGTCATGCCGGACTCCTCACAACCCGACGACCATCGGGTCACCTTAATCATACACGTTCACCGGCGGATCGTATAGGCAGGCTCAAAAATTTTGCCGGCTGGAAAATTGGTGAAAAAATGGCGCGGCGTTCCCCGGAATCCGGTTATCATCGGCGCGGCGTTTTTTTCGGCCCGCCCGCCGGCAGGCGGGGAATGTCCGCGTGCACCCGGCAACATGAATGTTGCCGCCGGGACGGCGCGCCGGTCCCGGCGTCTGTCAGAATTTTCCGGCGGCTGCCGATCAAACGGCCTCGCCGGTTATCATGGGAAGCGTCATGAAGGAACCGCTTGTAATCCTCGGCTGCACGGCCAGCGGAAAATCCGAATTGGCCGAGGCGGTCGCGGCGCAATGGAAAGACGCCGCGGGCCGGTGCGCGTCCATCATGGCGGTTGACGCCATGCAGGTGTACCGCGGCATGGACATCGGCACGGCCAAGCCGGATGCGCCCACACAGCGGCGTTTTGCGCATTGGATGATTGATGTGGCCGATCCCTGGGAATCGTTTTCGGCGGCGCGGTTCGCGGCCATGGCCGAACCGCTGATCCGGGAGCATCAACAGTCCGGGCGGCCGCTGATTCTGGTGGCCGGAACCGTGCTGTATCTGCGGGCCGTTCTGGAAGGTCTTTTTGAAGGGCCGGCGGCCGATCCGGCGCTGCGCCAGGAGCTGGCGCAAAGGGCCGCCCGGCAGGGCGCGGCGAGCCTGCACCGCGAACTGGCCGATGTGGATGCCGTGGCCGCCGCGCGAATCCATCCCCACGACCTGCGGCGCATCGTGCGGGCGCTGGAGGTTTTTCACCTGACCGGCGAGCCGATCAGCCGGCTGCAAACCCAGTGGCGGGCGGGCCGGCCGCGAATCGCCTGCCGCATGGTGGGCATGAGGCGGGAAAAAGATGATTTAAATCAGCGCATCAACCGCCGGGTGCGGATGATGATTCAAACTGGCCTGGTGGAGGAGGTGCAACGCCTGGCGGCGGGGCCGCGTCCGCTTTCCATGCAGGCGCGGGAAGGCGTCGGTTACAAGGAAATTCTGGAATATCTGGAGGGGCGCGTTACATTGGAGCAGGCCGGCGAGCAGATCAAAATTCACACCCGCCATCTGGCCAAGCTCCAGCGAACCTGGCTCCGGCGGTTCCCGCAGGTTCGCTGGCTGAACCTGGCGGCGGATCAGGCGGCGGGGGACCTCGTCGGAACCGTGCTGGAAGAAATAATTTCTCAAAATCCCGATGACCATCGGGATCGAACAGCCGCATCCCGCGCGGCGGGACCATGAAAGGACGATATCATGAGAATTCTGGCGATTGACGTGGGTTCCTCTTCAATTAAGGCGGGGTACTACAAGAACGGAAAACTCAAATCGCTCCGGCATGTGCCGGTGCAATCGCATCTTGCCGGCCACGCGGCCGAGATTCCGGCTGGGAATTTACTCGCCTCTTTTGAAGAAGCGATCCGCCAAACCACGGCGGGCCGGCGAAAACTTGACGCCATCGGCATCGACACTTTTTCGCCCGGGTTGGTGGCGCTGGATAAAAACAATCGCCCGCTGCTGGGCTGCATTACGCACCAGGACCGCCGGAGCCTGCGCCAGGCCGGGCAACTGGAAAAAACAATCGGAATGCAACGGCATCTGGAACTCACTGGCAACCGGCCCTTCCCGGGCGGCATCGCTTCGACTTCGCTGCTGTGGGTGCGCCAGAACCAGCCGGAACTGTTCCGGCGGATTCACCGCATCGGCCAGCCGACCACCTTGCTGGTGCACCACCTGAGCGGCCAATGGGTGATTGATCCATCCCAGGCGGCGTTTCTGGGCCTCTATGACGGAGTAAAGCTTGGCGGCTGGGTGGCGGAAATCTGCGCGGCGGTGGGAGTCGAGGCGAAACAATTGCCGCAAATCAAATTCGCCGACGAAGTGGCGGGCCGGGTTACCCGGGCGGCGGCGGACCGGCTTGGCTTGCCGGAAGGCTGCCCCGTGCTGGCATCGCTGGTGGATACAAGCGCGGCGATGCTGGCCACCCCCGGCCATCCCGGCCAGCTTGTGCATAGCGCCGGTTCGACCGATGTGCTGGCGCTGTGTTTGCCCCGGGCCAAACCGGCGCCGGACATTCTCACCCGCCCGCTGGGGCCGGGGGCCTCGCTGCCGCGCCGCTGGCTGGCGGTAAGCACCATCGCCGCCGGCGGATCCACCATGCACTGGGTGCGCGCGAACCTGTTTGCCGATTACTCGGCCGGAAAATTCAATAAACTCGTCGAACAAATCGGCGAAGAACCGGCCGCCGTTCCCGGGGACGATCAAGATAATTCCTCCGCGTCGCCCCCGGTTTTCCAGCCTTATCTGGCCGGTGATAGAACCAGTCTGGAAGTAAAAACCGCGGCCTTTGAAAACCTCACCCTGGCCGACACCCGACTCGACATGCTGCGGGCGGTCGTCGAATCGCTCGCCCAGGCGAGCCGGGAGAGGTTCAACCGCCTGCGGCGGCTGCATCCCGTTCGCCGGGAAATATTCACGATGGGCGGCCAGGTGGAATTGGCCCGCATCATGCACCGTCGCTGGCCGGGGCGGTGGACGTTCACACCGCTGGAGGATGAAGCCCTCGGCGGCTTGCGCCGCCTGGCGGCGGCGGTGGAGCGTTTGTGATGAAAACTCCGCGGGTAGGATTCGAACCTACAATCGCGCCGCCATTCGCCGTGACCGACGTTGAAGCAAGGCAAGACCGCCAAGTCCAACCAGAAAAATAAGCAAGGATGCTGGTTCGGGCGTTGCAACCATGCTGAGATCGGCTGTTCCACCCGAAGTGGCATTGGTAAAATTCACAAGTGTTTCGCTGGTTCCAAGCGGCGAGCCCAAGGAATTGGAGACGTAAGGAACATCCAAGCTCTGGAGTGAAGATGGATCGGTTAAGTCAATCACCATGCGCCAATTAAAACTGTGACCATTATAAGTTTGTGAAAAATTGTAGGGGATAAGTACGCCACTTACCTTGCCAACTATCGATGTGCCAGCAAAGAGCGATTGGATATCCTGGCTCATCTGTGATTCGGTGACGGGTGATTGTCCGCCGCTGGAGTAAGGAGGAGCGGCGCCGGAATCAACAACTTGGGCGAAGGTTTGTGAGTGGCTGATGGCCGAACTCGCAATACTGTTCGACAGGCCAAGCGCAACGCCGGGCGACGAAGTTATGGAAGGATTCTGATAAAGCCCTCCGAATGAATAATTAAAATGGCTTACGGCTATTGTGGCCGAAGTAATTATTGTATTGGATGTATCAATAGATTGAACGTAAGACTTGGCTATATTGACCAAGCCATTGTACAAACTCTCAGCCGGAATCAAGAGTGAATAACTGCCTGCGCTGAGCTGCGGGGCCTGTGGCATGATGGCAATCCCACCAAAAGCGTTGCCGCTCTTCGTAAATGATAAGCCATAGCTCGAGCCTGAAACCGCATAAGTTAAATCCGCCGTTGCTCCCAAGGCAGGATCATAAAGTGTTTCCTTGGATGCCACATTGAGATCGTAGTTTCCCGAATTCGGCATACCATTAATCGTAATGTTAATGCTCGGGGTGATCGATGTTGCGCGGGAGTTTCCTACCATCGCGATACACCCGACTAAGGATAAGCCTGCACCAAATATGATTTTAGTTTCCTGTAACATAGCTTGCCTCCAAGAAAAGCATTAGTAAACACACTCAGCGGAAGTATAATGTATAATAAGGGGTGCTCCCCATTGTCAAGGCACGCCGGAGGCAGATTTAAGGTACATTGTCAGCCGGGGGCGCTGCCTGGCAACGGGATACGGGAAACCGGCACTGGGCATGGAGATGTGGCACAAGTTCTCCGGTGGTGCGAAAGCGCTCGAAGGGAAGGTAGCCAAACGACTTGCTTTTTGTGTTCATCGGGTATATCATTACAGCGATATTTCCCGCCAGGAGAGATATTATGATTATACGATATACCAATAGGCCGAAAGGGATCGACGCTCCGAACCGTGCGTTGCTTGATGAGCTGGTACGCTCGGTCCACGGCCCATTTACGCCCGCGGAGGCTGGAAGGTTATTAGCTACCGACACGGTGCGCGCCCGAAAGTTACTCGCCTACCTTGCTGCGCGCGGCTGGCTGTCCCGAATCCGCAGTGGTTTATATACCACCGTTCCGCTGGGTGCCAGTACCCCCGCCCAGTGGCGTGAAGATCCGTGGATTGTTGCGGCCACGAGCTTTGCCCCGTGCTATATAGCAGGCTGGAGCGCTGCAGAGCACTGGCATCTTACCGAACAGATTTTCCGCGACATCATGGTGATCACAGCGGCGCCAATCCGCAGGGCACATATAACCATCCAGGACACACCATTCCTCTTACACCACCGCAAAGAAAGTTACCATTTCGGCCTGGCCGTTGTTTGGCGGGCGCAAACTCGGGTGCAGGTATCCGATCCGACACGCACTGTGATCGACATACTGGATAATCCCGCCATGGGAGGCGGCATAGTACACGTCGCCGAAATCCTCCATGACTACTTGAAAGGCGAGCATCGCGACGACGACAAAATCATCACTTATGCCGACCGGTTGGGTAACCGTACTGTAATGAAACGCCTGGGATATCTCCTGGAGATGTTCCATATTGACGCGACGGCGCTGATGAAAGCATGCCTTGATCGTCGCAGTGCGGGTTTAGCCAAACTGGACCCATCAAGCAATATCCCGGGACGGATTACGAAGCGGTGGGGACTGCGCGTCAACGCGACCGTCCAGCCCAGAAACGAGAATCCATGATAAACCGGCTGGTTATTGAAGAGCGTGTCCGCGAATGGGGTCTGCGCGAAGACATTATTGAAAAGGATTATGTCCTGGGATGGGTTCTTTGGGGCATCGGAGCCCATCCATCGCTTTCGACCCATTGGGCATTCAAAGGTGGAACTTGTCTCAAGAAGTGTTACCTAGAAACCTATCGGTTTTCTGAAGATCTGGATTTTACAATCTTGCCAGATGGGCCAATCCGGCAGTCGGATCTCGAACCAATCTTCCGTGCCATGCTGCAAACCGTTGCGGATCGGTCTGGCATAGATTTCAGCGGCCGACCACCGCTATTTAAAACCCATTCTTCTGGCAAGTACACCGAAGGACGTGTTTACTACCGAGGACCGCGTAATGCTCCGGAGGTGGCATCAGTTCGACTCGATCTGAGTGCCTCCGAACGCGTTGTGCAGCCAACAGTGCTGCGCCCCATCGCGCATTCGTTTGCGGATGAACTTCCACAACCAGGCACCGTACGCTGCTATTCATTCGAGGAGGTTTTCGCCGAGAAACTTCGCGCCATGGGGGAGCGTGCACGGCCACGCGATCTATACGACGTGGTGAATCTATATTGGCGTTCGGACCTTCAGGATCATCCACAATTAATCCGGCAAGTATTGGAAAAGAAGTGTCTGTCGAAAAACGTACCTCTGCCGACCGCAGAAACTTTCAAATCGGCTGATCTTCGGGCACAGGTCGAGGCGGAATGGTCCAATATGCTTTCCCACCAGCTTCAGGCACTGCCGCCCTTCGAGCACTTCTGGAATGAGTTGCCGGCTCTATTCACTTGGCTTGAGGGTAAAGTCGTGGCTGCGGCGCCGAGCGCGATTCGATTGGGACCCAATGAAGAGACGACCGCGCAGTGGGCTCCGCCCCCAACAATCTGGACCTGGCGATCGGGTGTGCCGCTGGAGACCATTCGCTTCGCCGCAGCAAACCATCTTTGCATTACACTTGAGTACGCAGACACCAAGCGCCTCATCGAACCATATTCATTGCGTCGAACCCGTGACGGCCATCTTATCCTTTACGCGGTCCGAGTAGAGGATGGCGATTTGCGTGCGTACCGTGTTGACCGTATGCAGAGCCTTGAAGTTTCCCCACAGCCATTTACACCGCGCCATAGGGTGGAGCTGTGCTGCCACAGGTCCAATTAGAGCGCCCACGACATTGCGCAATACCCAATACGGGGTGGCAGAAACCTATGTGATCGAATGCACCTCGTGCGGTAAGCGGTTTTATCAGCGCGCACCGAGCACCTTTC
>JAJZKJ010000093.1 GCA_021804195.1 Acidobacteriota bacterium | reverse complement strand
AATCCGGTGATTGACCTTGGCCCGCTCACCGGTCTTTCCTCCGGCGGGAATTTGACGCTGGCGGTATCGCTCGACGTAATTCCCACCACCGCCGGGGCATCGTTCGATCCAGGCATCGCGTTTGGCGGGCCTGCGGTGCCCGAACCGTCCACGCTGGCTTTACTGGCATTGGGCGGCTTGGGGCTGCTGAAGCGTCGGCGGAAGAAAGTGGAAAGTAGAGAGTAGAGCTGCGGCTGCGCCGCCGGCGGGCGAAAGTAGAAAGTAGAGAGTGGAGCTGCGGCTGCGCCGCGCAGTAGTGCCCCTTCGTGATCGGAGATCGCCCGTTCCCGCCGGTGGGGCGTATCACTCTCCGATGATTTTCACCAGCACGCGTTTGTTCCGCCGGCCATCGAACTCGCCATAGAATACCTGCTCCCAAGGACCGAAGTCGAGCCGGCCGTTGGTGATGGCGACGACCACTTGGCGCCCCATGACCTGACGTTTAAGGTGCGCATCGGCGTTGTCCTCGCCGGTATCGTTATGGCGATATTGTGAAACTGGCGCGTGCGGGGCCAGTCGTTCCAGCCACTGCTTGTAATCTTGATGCAGGCCGGATTCATTGTCGTTGATGAACACCGCCGCGGTGATGTGCATGGCGTTGCACAGCAGCAGTCCCTCCCGAACGCCGCTTTTTTCGACAATCTCCTCCAACCGCGGCGTGATATTCACAAAGTCCATCCGTGCCGGTACGTTGAACGTAAGATATTCGGTATAGCTTTTCATGGGCGAATACTGTTTCCCAAAATGGATTGAATTTCCTGGCGACTCCTGTTGTCTCCCCGCCTTACGGATCATAATTCACAGGCGTTCCGGATGCCACCCGCTACCGCCCGGCGCCCAGGAGTATGGCGGTTCATCCCCGCATGTTCCCCGATCGCCGGCGCCAGGAAGGACGCTTCATTGGCGTTCAGAAACGGTTAGAATGCCAGACGCCGGCGTCCGGGAACCGCGGTTGAGACATGTCGCGGCGGTTCGATGCGGCCGACCGGCGGCAGGAGCCGTTATGATTCTCAATATCATTCGTTTGATTTTCATCGTGCTGGTATCGGCCGTGGCGCTGGCATACCTGTCGCAGACGGTTTCCGGCCAGTATCTCTGGCCATACCTGGTGATGACCAGCGGCGTGGTGATTTCCATTGCCGTAATTCTGCTGGACTTCCTGATGGAAAGGAAGAACTTGGCGGCGTTATCGGGCATGTTCATGGGCATTCTGGTGGGTATGCTGGTGGCGCTGGCGCTGGGTTACCTGGTGCAGCAAGTGGCGGACATCTTTTTTTCCCATGTCGATATGCGGGTGGAAGAACCGCTGATTACGGGGATTAAACTGCTGATCGGGCTGATATGCGTCTACCTGTCGATTTCATTTATCTTGCAGACCAAGGATGATTTTCGCTTCATCATTCCCTACGTGGAGTTCAGCCGGGCGATGCGGGGATCGCGTCCATTCATCCTGGACACCAGCGTGATTATCGATGGGCGGATTGCGGATATCGCCGCGACGGGCGTTTTTGAAAGCCGGCTGATTGTTCCGCGGTTCGTCCTCAACGAGCTGCAAACCGTGGCGGATTCGGCGGACAAACTCAAACGGGGTCGCGGACGCCGCGGGCTGGATGTGCTCCACCGTCTGCAGACGATGCGGCGCGTCGAGCTGCGCATGTGGGATGGAACACTCGCCGACGCCTCGTCCCTGGAGGGTGTGGACCAGAAACTGGTGGCGCTGGCCCGGCAGGAGAACGGGCGGATCGTCACCAACGATTACAATCTCAACAAGGTTGCCTCGTTGCACGGGGTGGAGGTGGTCAATCTTAACGATCTGGCCAATGCGCTCAAACCCATGGTGCTGCCGGGCGAACCGATGCGCGTGCGAATTGTCAAACCCGGCGAAACGGTCAGCCAGGGCGTCGGCTATTTGGAAGACGGAACGATGGTGGTGGTGGAGGGAGCCAGAGGCAGTATCGGACAGGAGGTGGAATTGCTCGTGACCAACGCGGTTCAGACCTCGGCCGGCAGAATGATCTTCGGCCGGATGGAAACGCCGCCATCCGGTGCGGCCGGGCGGTCCCACCCGCCGGCATCGTCATAAGAGCCTACCTATTGAGCCAGGCTTAAGTCGGGCTATCGTCCACGAGGCGGGACTCTTGACGGCGCGCCGGCGCCAGTCAGGGAACCAACCCGGAAGGGGGCCGATCCGCCGGGGCGGACGCCCATTCCTTGTTGGGCTTTGAACCCATCCGGAAGCGCAGTTCCCCGCCCGCGAGTATATCCGCATGCGCAAACCAGGACCGCGGCAAATCCTTGCCGTTGAGTTGAACATTTTGTATATATACATTCTCATGTGAATTGTTCTCGGCTATGATGGCAAAGGTGGTCCCCTGCGCCGGGTTGTGAATTGCAGCCCGATTTACCAGCGGGCTGCCAATCACATAAACCCCCGTTGCGGGGTTAACCGGATAGAAGCCCAGTGCCGCAAAAACAAACCAGCTTGACAACTGGCCGCAATCATCGTTGCCTGGAATACCCCCCGGAGTGTGGCGATACAACGCCGCCACCTTTCGCATCCAATACTGCGTCTTCCAGGCCGCGCCGCCAAAAGGATACAGGTACGGAATATGGTTGCTTGGTTCATTGCCCTGGGCGTCCTGACCCACCATGCCGGTGATATCGATATCCGATGGACCGTGGGATGGCGCGGCAAACAGAGCATCCAGCTTGGCGATAAACGGCTTATCTCCGCCAAAAAGATCAATCAAGCCCTGCACATCCTGCATGACATTAAATGTCGCCTGCCAGGCGTCGCACTCCGTGTACCCATGTTCCTGATCCGGGCGGAACGGCGCACGCCATCGGCCCTCTTTCGTTTTGCACCGCATAAATCCGGTCTTTGGATCAAAGAGATTCTTATAGTTCTGTCCCAGTTTGTAGAACATTGCGGCGTCATCGCGCTTGCCCAGCAACTCGGCCATGGCGCCCACACACCAGCAATCGTAGGCGAAATCGAGTGAGCGCGAGACCGATCCCTGGCCGTGCCCCGTGGGCACATAGCCATCATGCCGAAATTGTTCCTGCGATTCCCTGTTGCCGTTGGGGATGGCGCCAACCAAAGCCGTATCACGCATGGCGGCGTAGGCGGCCGGCACATCAAAATTGCGGAACCCACGGACATAGGCTCCCAGGATCATGCTCACAACATGAAATCCGTCCATGCACCACGTTTCATTACCCCATAAAGGCCAGATCGGCAGCGAGTGCTGATTGAGCTGCCGGTAGTCGACCAGGAGTGTGTGGATAATATCCGTGGTGCGGTGCGGCTGCATGAGCATAATCAAGGGAAATTCACTGCGAAAAATATCCCATATCGACAAAGTGGTGTAGTTGGTGAATCCCGGATTGGGATGATTTCCATGATCCTGGCCGCGGTAGGTTCCGTCCACATCATTAAATGTCGCCGGGGCCACCAAGCCATGGTAAGCGCCGGTATAGAAAGTTTGAGCAAGCGCCTGATCCGGAAAATCGGCATCCAGGACCGCTAACGCCTGATTCCAGGCCTGTTCGGCCTGCTGCCGAAGGGCGTCAAAATCCCAGTGTGGCATCTCGGCGGCCAGATTCTTTTTTGCGCCGGCGATGCTGGTGCAGGAAATGCCCACGCGAATCACCAGCGATTCCGATCCCGGCGCCGGGTGGAACATGGCCTTGATATGTGTACCCGCGAATCGGTCCCCCGTGGCGGCCCGGCGGATCTTGCCATCCACCTTAACCTGCGCACCAGCCAGGGGGCGGGAGAACTCCATGACAAAATAGATTTGCCTGTCCTTGGCCCATCCATGGGTATAACGTTTGCCGCTGATGCGCGATGGACTTTCCATGTTCAACGCCGCGTGGTAAACCGTGCATCCCAGGCCATGGACCAGATCCATGATCACGCCCCGCTGCGTAGAGGCCGGCAATGCCGGGTATGTATACCGGTGCATACCGCAGCGGGTCGTCGCCGTAAGCTCCGCTTTCACGCGCGGTGTTTGCAGGTACACGCTGTAATAACCAGTCCGAACCACCTCCTGCTGATGCGAAAAACGCGAGGCGTAACCATGGTGATCGGACCTGGATACCCAGCCGGTATTGGGCCCCAACGCTTCGATCTGCACTTCATGCTCGGCGCCCGGGGCGCCGGCATCCCAACCCCAATTCCGCCCCTCCACCACCGGCATGAGCAACACGTCGCCAAGATCCCTTGCGCCCGTGCCCTGCAGATGCGTATGGCTGAATCCCAACACCGTCTGATCCGGATAGTGATAACCCGAACAATGATTCCAGTTGTAATTCGGCTCCGGTGGCCCGGCGGTATCCGGGCTTAACTGCAGCAGTCCAAACGGCGCCGTGGCTCCGGGAAACGTATGCCCGCGCCATCCGGTGCCGATAATCGGAAGCACCCGCTGGGTGTGCCCGGGGTATGGTGATGAACCTTTTTTATGAATTCGCCCGCTAACGGAGGCAATAGGATCCGCCGCCCACAAGGGGCCGGAAAAAGAACCGGCGGTGGCGGCCAGAGCGCAGGCCTTCAAAAAAACCCGCCGCGGCAAACGATGAAAAACACGGCCTTTCATCATGACCTCATCAATAAAGAAACCAACCGTTCCATGACACTATGCGACGGGTTAAGCTCTTGCAACACTACTGTTTTGAGACAGAGCACTAACCGCCAGTGCGGAAAGTATATGACGAATTCGACGGGGTGGCGATTGGACGATTCCTCTGGCCATCCATCGGGTCGCTATCCATCGGGACTATCGGGAGACAATCGAACCTTGGCCCGCGCGTGGCCGGAAAGCCAACGCGGGGGATCAGCCATCGCGGCGTAAGATACAGATAAAGCCGCCATCGCGGCGCTGCGCGGGATCGCCGGTATCCGCGGGCAACACGGCTTTTTCGCTAAGCACGCGCCAGGAACTTTGCCGGTCTTGCAACAGCGCTTCGGTTACGCCGGAACGGTTCTCCTCCGGATCGATGCTGCACGTGCTGTAAACCAGCCATCCCCGGTTGGCGAGAACCCCCGCCGCCCACTGGAGCAATTTACGCTGTTGCTCAAACAGGGCGGCGCGGTTCAGCACGGGCCAGCGCCAGCGCGACTGGACGCGACGAGCCAAAACGCCGGTATTGGAGCAGGGCGCGTCGACCAAAATAATATCGAACGACCTGTCCCGAGCGCCGTCGGGATAGCTCCCGGTATCGGATTCAATCATTGCCACCGGTAAAACACGCACGTTGGTCAGACCCAGCCGGCGAACACAAAGCGAGAGTCGCTGGAGTTTTTCCGGCGCCATATCGGCGGCGGTGATATCAGCGGTGGGCAAGGCGCGCGCCAGTTGTACGGTCTTGGTGCCCAGGCCGGCGCATAAATCAAGAATTTTCAGATTGGCCGATCTTTCCGTGTGCGCGGACGCATCGACGGGTTGTTCCATGGATCGGTTCTTGAGCAGCCCGATCAACTCGCGCACGGCAAGACCGGCGGTGGAATCCTGGGGAGAAAGTTCGCCACGCTGGACAAGTTCTTCCACGGACGGCGTCCAACCGGCGGCGGCAAGAAAATAGCCCGGCTCTTCATGAGGTCGCAAGCCGGCATCGAGCGGCGGTGAGAAATCCGTCCGATCCGCCCGCAGTACAATCGGCGGCCGGCAATTATCAGCGATCATCATCGGCAAAATGAGATCCGGCCCGAGCCAGGCCAGCATGGCCGCGACCAGTTCCGGCGGATGACTGGCGGCGGCGGCAAGATAGGCGGGAAAATCCGTTTTCGGGTCAGGAAAAATTGGTTTGGATAATCGCATTTGTCGCCGGGCATCGAGTGCAAACGTATCGGGCCGCGGCGCCTGCCGCGGTTGGGCGCCCACGCGCAGCCGCTGAATATGACGCAGAACGGCATTGACCAGGCCCGCAGCGCGTGCCGCGCCGCGCTGGCGAGCCAGGTTCACGCTAGTGTCGATGACGGCGTAATCGGCCGCGCCGTTCTGCATAAGCAATTGATAGGCCCCCAGTTGAAGAATGGCTCGTACCAGCGGCTCCAGTTGATCGTCGGAGCGGCGCAGCGAAATCCGTATAATATGATCCAGCGTGCCGCGCCAGCGTATGATTCCGTGAATCAGATCGAACGCCAACACCCGATCGCGCGGGGAAAGATTGGACCAGAATGCGCTCTTATGCTCCGGAATAAGCGGCGGCTCGTGAAGATGCCGCCATCGCGCCAGCAACTCCACCGCCACCGCACGGGCATTGGTCTCCATGGTGAACATCATAGCAACATTCATAAACGTTCACGGGAAAAAGTGTTAGACTCAAGTGGTATTTGGGGATGGCGGGGGAGAATTCCCAATCGTCATGAACCGGCGGGATTTTTTCCAAGGACTTCGCCTATTCTATCCGGGAACGTTTGCCAAAATCGAAGTTCGCAACGACGCCAATCACTGCCAGGGGTGAGGCTGCCAGCAACGGCGCTGGTTGCAGTTTTTCTATTGACTATCTCATCGCCGCGAGTTTCAGCGGTTGCCGTCCGCCTGGCTGCCGGTGCGCCGCCGAAACCGGGCGGCTGGGCTGCGCTGCGGATTGCGTTGTCACACCGGCTGAGCCGGCAATCGCTGCGTTTAACCATTCGCGACGCCCGCGGCGGACCGGAGACGGTGTGCCGCGACAACAATGGTCGCCGGCATGTCCTGGTCCCGCTGGCGTATGTCGCCCCCGCCACACTGCCGATGGGCCGTTGGCCTGTAATTCTGACTGAGCAAACAAACGGCGGGCGCAAGCGAACATGGAAAATTCAAGTA
Source organism: Acidobacteriota bacterium (assembly GCA_021804195.1). Next base: position 900 of record JAJZKJ010000093.1, on the reverse strand, counting down.
CGAATTCCGGCAAGCCTCGGCGCGCCGCGCGTGGTCGTGGCGATACCGCCGGGCACAACCGGTTTGCTCTCGAAAATCGCAGTCTTGTTTAAGCCGGCCCGTCTCGCCGCCATGCCGATCACCGCCGCAGAATTGTTGCGCTCGCCTCCACTGGATTTTTCATCCTGCTGCGCCATACTGCTCAACCGCCGAAGCGCAGCGCTTCTGAGCCGTCGGCGGGCGCTGCAATTCTTCGGCGTCGGAACCCGACTGATTTACGCCGGCCATCAGCCGCCCCGCTGGTTGCCGGCGAGCGCGTGGGTGACCCCGCCGGCTGCCAACCGGAAATTGTGGGAGAGCCGGGCCGCCACATCCCTTCCGCCGGTAATAGTAGAGCGATTGCGGCGATTGGGCGCACCCGCGCCGCCGGCGCCAAAGATTTGGCGTATCGCGGCCCTGGCGTGCGGACCGATTGTGCTCGTGGTGATATTGCTGATTCGCCTGGCGACGCGGCGAATTCGGACGGGGCTGTTCGGATTGGCGGTGATGACCGCGACGATAAGCGCCGGCACAATTTATTTTTTGGACCTCCACGCGGGAGAGCGGGCGCAGCGCTGGTCCTGGCTAGTGCTCTGTCAGCCGTGTAATGATGGATTGATTGGCCGGAAACGGGCCAGATGCAAGGAGCCAGCGGCGAAAACCGGGTCCGTAGACCCCTTGAGCCGCTGCGACGCCGCAGATGGCCCGTTTCCGGCCAACCCTGCGGGCGGGGGCCAGAGGGCCGTGGGCTTTGTCGCTCGTCGTCAACGTATGTTTGCATACGCCATCCTCCTCGCTTCGCGCCCACGGCCCTCTGGCCCGCCGTCAATCCATCATTACACGGCTGACAGAGCACTAGAGGCTGGATCGACGGAATGGCTC
>JAJZKJ010000092.1 GCA_021804195.1 Acidobacteriota bacterium | reverse complement strand
GGCCGGCCAGCTCGACGCCAAACTCGCCCAGCGCCCGCACCCAGGCCAGGCTGAGCGCGGCCGCCAGTCCCAGCCGCGCCAGCGGCAGCGTCACCCGGCGGAAGCTCTGCCAGCGATTCTGCCCCAGCAGCGCCGCCGTCGTCTCCCATTCGGGATCAAGGCCGGCAAACGCCGCCCGCGCCGCGATCACGTAATAACCCAGGCTGACGTAAATCTGGGTCAGTACAAACGCCAGCCGGCTGTTGCTGGTTTCCAGTCCAAGATGCAGCAGAATCCGGCCCAGATCGGAGCTGGGGCCCAGCGAAAGCGCCAATAGTAAGCCCAATGCCAGCGGCGGCAGCAGCATCGAAAGCAGCACCGGCGCCTCCCACAGCCAGCGCCGCCAGCCCCGCTCCCGGGCCAATTGCCAGGCCAGCGGGGTGCCTGCGGCGATCACAAATAGCATGGCCAGGCCGGTCAATTCGAGCGAAACCCGCACCGCGGCAGCGGTCGAGCCCGGCACGCCGGCATCCCATTGCCAGTGTCCGACCGGCGTCAACAGGCCCAGAAAGGGATAGAGAAAAAACGCGAGTGCGGCCGCGCCCGCCGCGCCCCAGGTCAGGCGCCGCAACCCGGATCTTATTTTCGGCTTCACGGTAGTGGCCGCGCGCCCGCGGCCGCGTCATAGCCGTATTGGCGCATAATTTTTTGCGCCGCCGGGCGCAGCATCCAATGCATCAGCTTCCGCGCCCGCCGCGGATGGGGCGCCCGCGCCAGTACGGCGGCATAAAAAACCAGCCGCCCGGCACGGTAACTTTTACCGTTCAGCCGAAAACGAATATGCGCCAGCGCCCGACGGCTTCCCGGACCCAGATTCAGCGGCCAGGGGAGATGAATAAAAGGCAGTCCCAGCGCCACCGGCTGGGTTTGATATGCGGCGGAGGCGTCGAGCTGGCCGGCCTGCAGCCGCGCCATGACTTCGGCTTCGGGAAAAATCTGCCGCCGGTTCAGTGGCTTGCCCGCGATCGCCTGTGCCAGCTGCGGCTGCCCGAGCTGCCGGCCCGCGGCCCGCAGCATGAGCAGAAAATTGCGCCCTTGGGGATCGGTTTCGGGGTTGGTGCGGCCCAGCCGCAGGCCTGGTTTTTCCAGAATTTGCCACCAGGCCGTGGTGCCGGCGCGGAATAAGTTGGCAAAGCGGCTGTGCGGCGAATAGGCAATAACCAATTGCGTACGGGCGATCGGCTGGGCGCCGCGGGCGAAACCCGCCCGCAGCACGATTCGCATCGGTCCTGGTGTAATGGAAATAAAAATATCCGGCCGGATGGCGCCGGAGGTAATCAGATGCGCCAGCCCATAGGCACCCTGCGCGCGGCCTTCCAGCCGCAGCCGCAAGTCCCGGCGCAGGGCTGGTCCCAGGCCGCGGTTCATTACGGCCGCCATCGAGCCTGCATAAGCCACCTGGACCCGTTGCGCCGCAGCGGGCTTGTCAAAGACGGCAAGCGCAATCAGGGCGGCCCATAGACTGGTTGTTAATTTTTTCGGCATTGTCTTGGTTTCAAAACGGCAGGCGCAGCGAAAAAATCCAGTTGCGTGATTCATTCAATCCATGCACCGTGGGTATCTGCACCCCCGCGCCTACGGTCAGCCCAAAATAACGGCTCACCCGCCAGGGTCCGGCGACAATGCCGGGCGTGAGATCAAGCTGATCATGGTTGCCGAGCAACAGATGCGGCAGTCCCGACGCGTTCAGCTCAATTTCCGGCCACAGCTTCGCCGTGGCATGGTACTGAAAAGCCGTGTTGATGGCCCAGTTGGCCAGCCGGTATGTACCGCCCGCCGGCAGGCCCAGGGCCAGATCCTGCTGCACATCAAATCGGCCATAGCCTTTACCCCAGCCGAACTGGGGTGAAATCATTAATTGACTCGCATGAAAATTCTGCACCGGAAGACTCACACCGACAATGCCTGTCGCTGCATAATCGCCCTGATCTTCCGGGCTGGCCGCAATTTCATATTTGACCAGCGCGCCGGCCGCGCCCCAGGCGCCGGGAGCGCCCGCGGCGGTGATGTACGAGGGTTGCGTCACAATCAGTTCTGTGCGTGAAGTGGGGATCAGCTCCAGCCCCTTGCCGCTGCCCCAGTTGGTCACCGTCAAACCCGGCCGGAGCTGGCTTTCGGTCAGATCAAAACGATATTCTCGCTCAAGCAAAGGGGTTAGTGTGGCCAGTGGAGTTATCCAGTGCGGCTGCCGCTTGCGCGCCCTCACGGCCGCCGATGGATGCTGCCGGGTTCGCGGCGCCATCTGTGCGCCAGCAGCAATGACCCCCATGCCGCAAAGAAAAAGTGGAATTGACCATCTCAACATTTTTATCCTGACCCTCGTTTGCGGAATGGTTATGTCTTTAAACATCCGGCACGTACTCGTTGGTGCGTGAGGAATACCGAACGGATTCCAGCGCCGCTATGCGACGCTGCTGATCCCTTCACCCTCATCTGTGCATCAGCATCACTTCGGTGGCCTTAATCAGCGCAATCGCCGGATCGCCTACCTTCAGCCCCAGCTCTTCGACCGCCTCGCTGGTAATCACCGCTTGAACGCTCTGATCACCCACCGCCAGCCTGACCGATGCCAGCAGTCCATCTTTGCGGATTTCCCGCACCGTGCCGTGAAGCTGATTGCGGCCACTGATTTTTAATGGCGCGCTGGTCTCGCCCTGCGCGCTGATTCCGGTCAGCCGGTTAATCTCCGATTCCGGAATCCGATAGTGCCCTCCGGGCGTGCGCATAGCCTGTATTTTTTGGCTATAAATCCATTGCTTCAGAGTTGGATATGAAATCCCGATCTGTTGAGCTGCATCATGCGGTTTTAGGAATTTATCTCTCATAATTATATATTAAATCACATTAAATCGTATTGAATCAACAAAAAAGTTGACAATTACGTACTCACAATTTAGTTGACAATTTCACACTCAACTAGTAATCTGTAATTTCAATCGGGCCTGTAATGAACAGGCTGAAAAATAAGGGGAATGAAACGAAATGGGAAAAATCATCGGCATTGATCTGGGCACCACGAACAGCGTGGTCGCAATCATGGAAAACGGCGAATCCAAGGTCATCGCCAACTCCGAAGGCGGACGCACCACCCCCTCGGTCGTGGCCTTCACCAAAACCGGCGAGCGGCTGGTAGGCCAGGTTGCCAAGCGCCAGGCCATCACCAACCCGGAGAACACGATCTATTCGATCAAGCGCTTCATGGGCCGGCGCTATGACGAAGTCACGGAAGAAATGAAGATGGTGCCCTACAAGGTCGAGCGCCAGGGCGACCATGTTGCCGTCGCAGCCGGAGGCAAAACCTGGACGCCGCCGGAAATTTCCGCGTTCATTCTGCAAAAGCTCAAACAGGCCGCCGAAGACTATCTGGGAGATAAAATCAGCGAAGCCGTGATCACCGTGCCGGCCTATTTTAATGACGCCCAGCGCCAGGCGACCAAGGATGCCGGCCGTATCGCCGGTCTGGAAGTCAAGCGCATCGTCAATGAGCCAACGGCGGCGGCGCTGGCCTACGGCCTGGATAAAAAGAAAGACGAAACCATTGCCATTTATGACTTCGGCGGAGGCACCTTCGATATTTCGATTCTGGAAGTCGGCGAAGGCGTGGTCGAGGTCAAGTCCACCAATGGCGACACCCATCTGGGCGGCGACAACCTCGATCAGCGGCTGGTGGAATGGCTGGCGGATGAGTTCAAAAAAGAAGAAGGCATTGATCTGCGCGGCCGCGGCAACGAAATGGCCATGCAACGGCTGAAGGACGCGGCGGAAAAGGCCAAAATGGAGCTCTCCACCACGATGGAGACCGAGATCAACCTGCCCTTTATCACCGCCGACGCCTCGGGACCCAAGCATCTGGTGAAAAAGCTTACGCGGGCGCAGTTTGAGCGCATGGTGGATGACATTTTGCAGCGCTCGATCGCGCCCTGCAAACAGGCGATATCGGATGCCGGCGTGACCGCCGACAAAATTGACGAAGTGGTGCTGGTGGGCGGCATGACCCGCATGCCCCGCATTCAGCAGATGGTGAAAGAGCTATTCGGCAAAGAGCCGCACAAAGGCGTCAACCCCGATGAGGTGGTCGCGGTGGGCGCGGCGGTGCAGGCCGGAGTGCTGTCGGGCGAAGTCAAGGATCTGCTCTTGCTCGATGTCACGCCCCTGTCGCTGGGCATTGAGACCATGGGCGGCGTGAATACCGTCCTGATTCAGCGCAATACCACCATCCCCACCCGCAAAAGCGAGGTTTTTTCCACTGCCTCCGACAGCCAGACCTCGGTTGAGGTGCATGTGCTGCAGGGCGAGCGCTCGATGGCGGCCCAGAACCGCACCCTGGGCAAGTTCCACCTGGTGGGCATTCCTCCCGCGCCCCGCGGCATTCCACAGATCGAAGTCACTTTCGACATTGACGCCAACGGCATCGTCAACGTCAGCGCCAAGGATCGCGGCACGGGTAAGGAGCAGAAGATCACCATTACCAGCTCCAGCGGCCTTTCGAAGGAAGAGGTCGAGCGCATGACGCGCGACGCCGAAGCCCACGCCGACGAGGACAAGCACAAGCGGGAAGAGGTCGAGGCGCGCAACCAGCTCGACAACCTGGTCTACAGCACCGACAAAACCCTGACGGAAAACCGGGATAAACTCGCGGCTTCGGACATCAGCGGCGCGGACGAGGCGCTGACCGCGGCCCGCAAGGAGCTGGCCGGCAGCGATCCCGCGGCCATGCGCGCGGCTTCAGAAAAGCTGCAGCAGGCCGCGCATAAGCTGGCGGAGGCGATTTACCGCCAGGCCAGCCAGACCGCCCAGCCGGGAGCGGAAACCGCCGAACCCGGCGCGCCGCCGCCCGAAACCGGCGCCTCCAAAGATGGAGTGATTGACGCGGAATACGTGGACGTGGACAAAAAATAATTCTTTGCCCGCACCGGGCCGCGGCCTGCAGCTGCGGCTCATAAGTCCACCATGATGAATATTAAAGCCGCGCATCCGGCGGAAAGCCGGGTCGCGGATCTCCGCCGGATGCGGAGCGCTCAGGAAGAAGCGAGCAGAGCTAGGCCGAAGGAGTGAAGACACCGCAGCATACTCGGTGGTATGTGAGGATGTCTGAACGGCTGACAAAACCGAAGGTTTTGTCCAAAACATGCTCAACGTAGCTCTGCGGCTCTGATCCCTGAGCGTGATCCATGAATAAAGCCCGGTGAAACCGCGCACGCTTTCGCCGGGCCGATCATTTCCATGCCAGCCGCCGCCCACAAAAATTACTACTCCGTGCTGGGAGTGAAATCCAGCGCTTCGGCCGAGGAAATCCGCAAGGCCTACCGCCGGTTGGCGCGTAAATACCATCCCGACGTCAACCCCAATAACAAAAGCGCCGAAGACCGCTTCAAAGAAGTGCAGGAAGCGTATGACATCCTGAGCGACCCCAAAAAACGCGAATTTTTCGATCGCGCCGGCTTTTTCAACGAGCAGGCTTTTCAGCAGGGCGCCGAGGCCTTTGCCGGCGGCGGGGCTGGCGAGCCGGCCGGCGCGGGGCCGGGACCCGGTTTTGATTTCAGTGGTTTTGATTTTGATCTCGGCGGCGAAGCCGGCGGGCGGCGGGGAGGCGGCAGCTTTCGCGACCTGTTCGGGAATTTATTTCAGCGCGGCCGGACGGAAGCGGAGCCGGAAACCGGCGGCGATCTCGAATATGCCGCCACCATCGGTTTCTGGGACGCGGTCAAAGGCACGGTGCTGCGGCTGCAGGTGCCGCGGCAGGATATGTGTCCGCAGTGCAAGGGCTCGGGCGCGGGCGGCCCCGGCGGGACTTGCCCCGAATGCGGCGGCAAGGGTCAGGTCAGCCAGAAAATCGGGGATATGCGTTTTAACCGCAAATGCCCCGCTTGCGGCGGTTCGGGAAAATTGGGCGCCCGCTGCCCGCGCTGCCATGGCGAGGGCCGCCTGGCCCGGGAGGAAACCATCGAAGTGCGCATCCGCCCGGGAACCCGCGAAGGGGCGCGGCTGCGGCTGGCCGGCAAGGGAAACTGGGGGCCGCGCGGCTACGGGGATTTATATGTCGTGCTGCGCATTCAGCCGCATCCGCTGTTCCGGCGCGAGGGCGACGACATTACTTTGCAGGCTCCGATTACGGTGACTGAAGCCGCGCTGGGCGCCAAAATCGAAGTCCCCACGATTGACGGCGCGGCGCTGCTGAAAATTCCGCCCGGCACCCAGTCCGGACAGCGCTTCCGGCTGCGCGAGCGCGGCGTGCCCTCGGCCCTGCGCGAAGGAGCCCGCGGCGACCAGTATGTGGAAGTTCAGGTGGTGGTGCCGCGGTTGACGGACGAACGCAGCAAGGAACTGCTGCGCGAGTTTGCCCAGCTCAATGCCGCCGACGTGCGGGCGGAGCTGCCGCGCCTGGCGGCCCGGCGCGAGTAGGGGAAAGAGGCGGTATCGTACGGCTGCTCCCGTGCGCGCCGGCGGTTCACGCTTCTGGAAACGGATCACGCCATGGTGAAAAAACGCGGACGCGCGGCCTTCATGATCTCGGCGGTGGCCGAGCAGTATGGCATTCATCCCCAGACCCTGCGCCTCTATGAGCGCGAAGGCCTGCTGAAACCCTCCCGCACCGAGGGCAATACCCGGCTCTATACCGAAGAAGACCTGCAGCGGCTGGAGATTATTTTGTCCCTGACCCGCGACATGGGCGTGAACCTGGCCGGAGTCGAGGTGATTCTCAAGCTGCGCGAGCGCATGGCCCACATGCAGCAGCAGATGCAGGAATTCGTGCAATTCGTGCAGGACGATCTGATGCCGCGGCCGGAAAATGCCAACCGCGAAGCGCTGGCGCCGCTGCGCCGCCCGCTGCTCTGGCCGCGCAAACGCCAGAACCTTTAACGCGGCAGGCGCAATGCCTTTTGAATGCCGGCTGACGCCAGTGGCGCCATGACCGCATAGCCGGCGAGAGAAGGATGGACGCCATCGGGGCTGAGCCGGTGCGGCAGGCCGCCGGTTGCATCGGCCATGGCCCGGTAATAGTTCACATAGACTTCGTGATGCTGGCGGGCATAGGCGCGAATCCACCGGTTCAGCCTGACGATCCTGGGTGCGGGATTTTTCAATTGCGGATGCCACCAGTAATGAACGGACGGCAATACCGAGCACAAGACCACCCGGATGTGATTGGCGCGCGCCAGTTGCGCCATGGACGCGAGATTTCCTTCCGTTTCCGCCAGGGTCACCGGCCCGGTATTTCCCGCCAGATCGTTGGTTCCCGCCAGGATCAGCACCACCCGCGGCCGCAGCGCGATCACGTCCGGGCGGAAACGCAGCAGCATCTGGGATGAAGTCTGCCCGCTGATGCCGCGGTTGATGTAGGGCTTGCCCGGAAATGAGCGGCGCAGTTTCCAGCCCGCGGTGATGGAGTCGCCCATGAAGACCACCCGCGTCTGGCCGGGCCGCGGCGGCCCCAGTTTGCGGTCAGCGGCCTGAAAATGCTTGAGATCCGCGTAATCCACCAGCAAATTGTGGTCAAATTGGGCCCAATACGTTCCCGACTGCCAAGCTGGCGCGGCGATTTCGAGCGGCGGTTTCGCTGCGGGCCGCGCGGGCGTCTGCGCCCGCAGTCCGGGCGCGAAGCTGGCCAGTCCCAGGCATACGGCTGAAATTTTGCAGGCTGTGTGGATGCGGCGTGTCATTCCCCGATTACATCCTGACCCACGCCCGCCGTCAAGGCCGAAATGAACGGCT
>JAJZKJ010000091.1 GCA_021804195.1 Acidobacteriota bacterium | reverse complement strand
TTCAGGCGGTCAGAGTTTCAGTATTGTGAAAGAGTGTGGTTTTCCGGGCTGCGGCGAACCATTCCGGTGATTCAAACGTAGGAAGGATGGGCCTGATGGCCACAGATGAAGAACTTATAGCCGATTTCGCCAAGGGCGATGAGACGGCGATCGCCGAGCTTTTGTCGCGCTATGAGCAGGAGTTGTTCGCGTTTCTGCAAAGGTTCGTCAATAACGCCGTGGTTGCCGAGGATTTATTTCAAGAGACCTTCATCCTGGTTTATCGCAACGTGCGCAGTTTCGACTCGACTCGGCGTTTTCGGCCTTGGCTTTTTACGATAGCGGCGAACAAGGCGCGTGACTATTTGCGATTGAACGTGCGCCATACCGTGCAGTCGCTCGATAGTTTGACGGGAACGGAGGCGGGCAACGATAGGTCCAGTTATGTGGAGCTGATGGAGGCGGATGTGTCCTCGGCGCCCGAGCGCCTGATGCAGGATGAAGACAAGCAGGCCGTCCGCCAGGCGCTGGCGAAATTGCCGGACAGGTATCGCGAGGTTCTGTTGCTAAGCTATTTTCACGGCTTCGCCTACAAGCAAATCGCTCAAATACTGGACATTCCACTGGGAACTGTAAAAAGCCGTCTCCATGCGGGATTAGCCCAGTTCGCTCGGCTCTGGAACGGAAGAATAAATAAGCAATGACCGGTGCGCGGATCGCACGGCCATTCAATCGTACATGGTTTTTTGAGGCCATCCATGCCCAATTCATCGCAACAGCAAGGTCCCTTCCCGGAGGAGGGTTCCCCGGTCGATGGTCTAAGCGAAACCGAGGCGACCTTTGTGGACCTTCTGCTGAGCGAAGGCGCCGGCTCTGCGGGACACACCGCGGCGCCGGGCGATGGCCAGGATGAAGCACTGCGGCGCATCCGCGCGGTATTTGAGGTGCTGGCGCAATTCCCAACTTCGGCGGCACCAAGCGATCTGGCGGCGCGCGTGATGGCGCGAATCAGGCGGGAAAAGGTTCAATCTCTCCCCATCGGCGTATTGCCCCGTGGCGGGAAGCGACGCTTCCGACGGAGTTGGGACGTGCGCAAGATAAACCTTCTTGCCATGGTGGCGGCCTTAATCATAATTTTTATAATTGGAATTCCGCTCCTGATACAGGCCCGCACGCAAGCTCTGCGCACCGCCTGTGCGGACAACCTCGTACAACTGGCTGGCGCGTTTGGCCAGTATGCCGCCGCTAACGCAAACCAGCTTCCGCAGATTGCCCCGCCACATGATCGAAACTGGCTGCCGCGGCGGCTGACCGGTTCACTGGCCCGCTCCTCCGATGCGCACTGCAATCTGGCCAACCTGACGCCGCTGGTCCTTGGCCATGCCCGCTATATTTCTTGGAATCGCCTGGTTTGTCCGGCCTGCCCGATCCGGACTTTTGCGGCTCGCCGGAGGCGCCTATCGTGGCGTACAGTCAGCTATAGCTATCTGGACCAGCTTTCGCCCTACCATTACCAATGGAATGGCTCCGGTAACATCGTGGTGCTGGCGGACAGCAATCCTCTGTTTTCCGGTCGGAACGTAACCTCGGCGCAGTTTAATTCCTTCAATCATGGCGGCGTCGGCCAGAATATTCTTTATAACAATGGCTGCGTGCGATGGGCGACAACGCCGAATGTCGGGCCGAATCAGCACAATATCTGGGCGATCGGCAACCCGCCGCGCCTTCATTACACCGGCCGGGAGGAACCGACCTCGCCGAACGAAATTATTCTTGTTCCGTGATTGCCCCCGTCTGTAAAGCGGTTGCTCGCAATAAGCAATTGTGAACATATATAATTGTTCTATATTTTGCGGAATTTTCCGCAATGTCCGCAACTTCGGGAACCATCAGGCGTTTGGCATTATAACCGGGACGGGCGCGGCCGCGCCGTAAAGCAGGTGCGCGTATGCGAGCATGCTTGTTTCCAACGTATAAATCAGCGATGATAAAAGCGCCATGAATACGGAACCTTCCCATAAGAATTCTTCGTTGATTATAGCCCACCGCCTTGTGAAGCGCTACCGCATCGGCGATTCCGATGTACTGGCGCTCGCCGCGGTGAGTATGCAAATCGATCGCGGCGAGATGGTCGCCATCACCGGACCCTCCGGCAGCGGCAAGACCACTCTCATGAACATTATCGGCTGCCTGGACAGCCCTGATTCGGGTTCGTATCTGCTTGACGGGACAGATGTGGCGAAACTCTCCGGCGACTCCCTGGCCAAAATACGCAGCCGGCATATTGGTTTTGTATTCCAGAATTTCAATCTTCTGCCGCGGCTTTCCGCGCTGGAAAATGTGGAGCTGCCTCTGCTGTACGCCGGTCGGCATGACGCTACCGCGGCGGCAAGCCAGGCGTTGGAGATGGTTGGTCTGGGCAACAGACTCAAGCACGAACCATCCCAGCTTTCCGGCGGACAACGCCAGCGTGTAGCCATTGCCCGCGCTTTGGCCAACAATCCCGACATTATTCTGGCCGACGAGCCAACCGGCAATCTCGATTCCCGTGCCGGCCGGGACATTCTGGAATTGTTTCATCGGCTTCATGATCAGGGGCGCACCATTGTCATCGTCACGCATGATGCCGGGGTGGCCCGTCACTGCGGACGGGAGATGCAGATTCGTGATGGCCGGATTGTCATTCAGATTGAGCATGCGCACATAGGGCGCAACGAGCTTATGGCGACGGCTTAGATGATGAAAAAATGGATCAAAATCGGTGCGATGATCGCGGCGGCGGGTGTGGCGCTGGCCGTCTATCAATACTATCGAAGCACGCACCAGACGGACCCGCCCAAACCGCTCCCAACGGCGACGGTGCGGCGCGGGACGCTGGCGGTGCACGTGTACGCCACCGGAACGGTGCAGGCCAACCGCACGGTAAATATCAAATGCCTGGCGGGCGGGCAGATCAGGAGCAAACCTTATGAGGTGATCGGCGATCCGGTTAAAAAAGGCCAGATCATCCTGAATGTGGATCCCACCGTGGAAGAGCAAGCGCTCAACATTGCCAGGCAGAATCTCCAACAAGCAAAATTGAATTATCAGACCAGCAAGCTGAACTACCAAATCGCCAAGAATAATCTAATCACCACGCGCGAGAATGACCAGGCTAATTTACTCTCCATGGAGGCGCAAGTCGCTAATGATCAGCTCAATCTCCACCGGGACCAGACGCTGCTGGTGGAAAAGCTTGCCAGCCAGCAGACGTTCGACAACGATAAAACCACGCTGGTTCGGGATCAGCAATCGCTGCGGCTGGCCCAGGTGCAGATGGAACAACTCCAAACCCAGGCGCTGCAAGTCCAGCTCCAGAAGCTCAACGTGCAGTTGGCGCACGTGGCGGTGGAAAGTAAAAGACAGGAAAGAAACCAGGCGGAAACCAATCTGAAATACACCCATGTGAAGGCGCCGATCAGCGGCGTAGTGTCCACGGTGTATGTGCAACCCGGCCAGGTCATTTCTTCCGCCCTGACCAATGTGGGCGGCGGGACGACCGTGATGAACATCGTTGATCTATCCCACATTTTTGTTAACGCCACCATCAATGAAAGCGATATCAACCACGTGCGCATCGGCGACAAAGTGCAAATCACGGCGCCCGGTGCTCCTGGCGAAGTGTTTCCCGGCCGCGTCGAACTGATCGCCCCGGTTTCCATCCAGGACCAGAACAGCAACAGCAACGCCATTATTAACAGCAACATCATTACGTTTGAGGCCAAGATTGAGGTGCTCGGTAAGAACAAGGACCTTCTGAAACCGGGCATGACCGCGGACGTCGATATTTTCGCCGACAAACTTAAGAATGTTCTCTATATCCCGTTGCAGGCGGTGGTAATCAACAACGGTCTGGACACGGTCGCGGTAGTCAATCCCAATGGTTCCACCACAATACGAACGGTCAACCTGGGTAAAAGGAACGACCTGGATTGGCAGGTTACCGGCGGTTTGCGGGAGGGCCAGAAGGTTCAGATACACTTGGGCAACGCCCAGAGCATGTGGACCCCCTGGCGGCATTAGAGTTTTTATGCTTATATGGACAACTCTTAAGATCGCCCTGCGCAGCATGTGGGCCGGAAAATTGCGCGCCGCTCTGACCATGCTGGGGATGATTATCGGCGTGGCGGCCGTGATCGCCATGATGGCGCTGGGCAACGGCATCAGGCGAAAGATACTCAGCTCGGTATCCCGAATGGGTAAAAACACCATTATGATATTCCCGCATACCCCGCGGATTCCCCCGGTGCTCAATGGGGTCGCCGAGCCTTTGACCGTCGGCGACGCCCGGGCTATCCTCAAAATCCCGGGAATCAAGCGAATCTCGCCGGTCGTCGCGCAATCGGAACCCGTCAAATGGAATGGTAATTTCACGCGCTGCAATAACATCGGCATCGCTCCGACCTGGCTGAAAATCCACAATTATCAGATTCAGAGCGGACGCAATCTCAACGATTTCGACGTGCGCGATCTGGCCTCCGTCGCGGTGATTGGACCGGAAACCGCCCAGCGGCTCTTTGGCGCCATCAGTCCACTCGGACGAAAAATTACCATCGGCACGGTGCGGTTCAAAGTAGTCGGCGTGCTTAAGCCCAAGGGGCGCCTGGGCTGGTATGATCCCGACAATCAGATTCTCCTTCCTTACACCACCGCGATGGCGGATTTGTTCGGCCGCGCTGTCGCCCTGAACCATATTGACCTGCAGGTGGATCACGCCGCCGATCTGAACCGTGTGCAGATTGCCTGCGAGCACCTCCTGCGAAAAAGGCACGGCTTGATCGCCGGCGATACCGACGATTTTTGGATTTCCAATCAGATACGGATCATTAAGATTGCCAATCACATCGGCGGCGCGCTGACGCTTTTTCTCGGCTCCCTGGCGGGTATTTCGCTGCTGGTCGGCGGCATCGGCATCATGAACATCATGCTGGTGACGGTGACGGAACGCACGCGGGAAATCGGTATTCGCAAGGCCATTGGCGCCCGCCGGCGCGACATTCTCCGCCAATTTCTCATCGAAGCCGCGCTGCTGAGCGTTCTGGGCGGGCTGATCGGTGTGGTCGTGGGCGTTGTGTCCTCGCAATATGTGCATTTGCATTACTCCCGCAATCGTAATTTTTCCGGACACGTCGAGCCTTCCATGGCCGCGATTGCGCTGTGCATTTCCGTCGGCGTCGGACTGTTCTTCGGTTACTATCCCGCCCGCCGGGCCGCTGGCCTGAATCCGATTGAGGCCCTGCGCTATGAATGATGGGAGGTTATCCGCCGCGTTTGCCACACGGCGGCGCAGTCCAGGCGGACATCGGCAATGGGGACGAATCGGCGCGGCGATCGGCCTGGCCGCCTTATCGTCCTGCACGTCGATTCACAACGGCGGCTACCAGCACTACATGAAGGCCGCCATCGAGCACCAGATTACCGTGGATGCCGGCGCGCCGTCGTTCGCGTCCGCCACCCGCCCCGCCGGCCGGCCCGCCGCTACATCCCCGTCCGCCTCCCAAACGCTCAATCTGCCGTTGGAAAAAGCGATCCTCATGGGGTTGGCCAATAACCCTTCCCTCATTGTCCAGCGCTATGCCCCCGCCATCGCCCAGATGAAGGTCGAAGCGCAACGCGGCGTGTTCGATCCCCTATTAACCGCCCAAACCACCGCCGGAAAAAATAGTGAGCCGGGGTCCGGCGGTTATACCAGCATGGGTAGCCAAACCGGCCAGGTGGGATTATCGGAATTGCTGCCGACCGGTACGAGCGTACAGGCCGCCGCCAACACCACCATTAACAACGTGGAAGGGTCAGGTGGGGGGCAAAGTACCGGTACCGGCGGATCGATCACAGTGACACAGGCGTTGCTGCAAGGCGCCAGTCTGCGGGTCAACCTGGCCGCCATCCGCGAGGCTCAGATCGGTCGGCGCATCTCGGATTACCAGTTGCGCGGCGTGGCGCAATCCATTGCCGCACAGATCATCCAGGATTACTGGGCGTACGCGCTGGCCCGTGAGAACGCCCGCATCCTGCGGCACGCGGTGGCCCTGGCGCAACAGCAAGAGCATCAAGCGCGGGAATTGATTCGTGTGGGGCGCATCGCCCCTTCCCAATTTCCCGCGGCGCAAGCCGAGGTCGCCACGGTACGCGAGCAACTCATCTCCGCCGAAGGAAATCTCCGTATCGCCCGGCTGAATCTTCTGAGCCTGATTGTGGCGAATAAGCGGAACTTCTGGCGACGGCCGTTGCGGCTGCTCAATCATCCTTATGTACCCCGCCACGCGCTTTCGCCACTGGCTCTGCATACCGAACTGGCGTTGCGCATGAGCCCGCTGATCAATGAAGCCCGCTTGCAGATACAGCAAGGCAACCTGGTGGTTGTTCAGACACGCGACGGCCTGCTGCCGAAACTCGATCTATTCATTACGCTGGGCAAGACGGGCTACGCCGACGCCTTCGGTGGTTCGGTTGATCGACTCAACGGGCCGGATTACCAGCTTCTCGGCGGTTTGCAGTACAGTCAGCCTGTTTTTAACCGTTCCGCCCGCGCCAACTATCAAAGCGCTCTGCTCTCCCGCGACCAGGACCAGGCCGCGCTGGCCAACCTGGTGCGAAGCGTCGAATTAAGCGTGCGCACCGCATACATTCAGGCGCAGACCGCCCGTCAGCAGATCACCGCAACCGCCGCCACCCGCCGCGCGCAGGCCGAGTCTCTCCGCGCCACCATCGGGGAATTCCGTGTCGGTGAGAGCACTTCGCTTCTGGTGGCCCAGGCTCAGAACAACCTGTTTTCCGCCCAACTTGGCGAAGTGCAGGCCGTGGTCAATTATCTTGACGCCTTGACACAGTTGTACCTGCAGGAAGGTTCCATCCTGGAACGTCTGAGTGTCGCAGCACCCGGCGCGGTTCCGGTCCGCCCCATCGGGCCGAGCTGGTTGCGCCGTTGGCCGGATGGATATTTTCATTAACGCCGCCTTCCGCGCCCATCCACAATTGAAAAAACAACCGCCGTCAATCCAGCTCAATCAGCAGATCGCCGCTGGAAACGGTCATTCCCGGATGCACGTACATGGTGGCTATCTTGCCGTCGCGCGGACTATACACCGCGGTTTCCATTTTCATCGCCTCGATCGACAGCAGTTTGTCGCCGCGGGAAACCGCCTGACCCAGGCTGACCGAAAGTGCGGATATTTTGCCCGGCATTGGCGCGCCAACGTGGTTCGGATTTTCCTTCTCCGCATGGGGCAATGCCGGCCGAACCTTGCCCGCCAGCGATTGATCCGCCACTTTCACTTCACGCGGCTGGCCGTTAAGCTCGAAAAAAACCGTCCGATTTCCATCGGAATCCGGATCGCCGAGAGTTAAATATTTTACCAGCATGGTTTTGCCGGGTTCGATCTGGATCGGTACTTCAACATAAGGCTCCATGGGATAGAAAAATGCGGGGGTGGGAATTACTTCCACGTCGTCGTACTGGCGGCGGAAGCGGTCGAAATTAACAAACACGTCCGGATACATGAGATAACTGGCCAGATCGGTATCGGCGACGTTGCCGTGGATTTTGGCCGCAAGCTCCCGGCGCGTCGCCTCGATATCAACCGGCTTGAGCTGGGCGCCCGGTCGGTCGGAAAGCGGTTTTTGATTCTTGAGGACGATTTTCAGGAGTTTCTTCGGCCAACCGCCGGGTGGTTGGCCGATGTCGCCGTGGAACATTTCCACCACGCTGCGCGGAAAATCAAGGTGGCGGGATTCATCAAGAATATCCTGCGGTTTGAGGTTGTTGGTGACCATAAACAAAGCCATGTCGCCGACGACCTTGCTCGAGG
>JAJZKJ010000090.1 GCA_021804195.1 Acidobacteriota bacterium | reverse complement strand
TCCCTACGTCTACATGGGCCAGTTTTTTCCCCTGGCCCAGAATGCCACTGCCGTCAGCCGATTCTATACCCTGGCCTTCGTGCTTGGTGCCAATGCCCGCACCTGTGCGGCTACCTGGAACGGAACCACGCCCATCAACGAGGGTCTGGAGCAGAATGATATTGCCAACCTGCGCGCGGCCGGCGGCGACGTCATTATATCCTTCGGCGGCTACGACGGTTATGAACTGGCGCAGGATTGCCCGAATGCGGCCGATCTCGAGGCCCAATATCAAATGGCTATGCGGCAATATGAGGTGCGCTCGCTGGATTTCGACATCGAGTACGGCCCAAGCGGCGCGCTGACCGATCAGGCGTCCATCGAGCGGCGCAACCAGGCCCTGGCGGCGCTGTAGGCGGCCAATCCCGGATTGCAGTTTTCTAACACCCTGCCGGTGACGGTGCAGGGGCTCACGCCAGAAGATATTTTTCTGCTGGACAACGCCGTCAGCCAGCACGTGCATATCACGGCAGTCAACCTGATGACCATGGATTATGGCTACGCTGACCGCCAGATGGGGAAGGATGCCGTCCATGCCGCCCAAGCCAGTCTTACCCAGATGGCGCAGCTATGGCCTGGCCGGAGCCAATCGCAGTTGCAATCCATGCTCTCAATCACGCCCATGATTGGTCAGAACAACACTCCCGGCGAGGTCTTTCAGCCGGCTGATGCCGATGTCGTGGAACAGTTTGCCGCTGCGTACGGCATCAATCGTTTGTCATTCTGGTCCGCACAGCGGGACCAGCAGTGCGCCGGAGGCGTGAATGCCAACGTGCAAGACGACTGCAGCGGCATACTGCAACCGCCTGACCAGTTCGCTTCCATATTTCAGGCGTTTTAACCCGCAGTTGGGAGTACACGTTGACGGCCAAATCAGTGGCTCAAGGGAGTTTTTGCCTGAGCGCGATGCGCAGGGATAGGTAAAACAGAAGCCAGGTGATAAAGGCAACGAGCAGGATACTGGCCGCTGCCGTGATCCATCGGTCTAAGGAGACTGCCCAGCCAGGGCAGTTCCGCTTCCATACCCAATGCGCTTGCTTGCCAGCCTGATAATAGAGCCGGTAGCGCCAAGCGAGCCATTGTCGCGCGGCAAACAGGGTGAGCGCTACGCCCACGAGGAGGTAGAAGACTGACATACGCGCCCGACCGCCGGCGCGGGTACGCGTAAGAAGACGGCATGTCTGCCGTTGCGCGGGCCGAACGCCGCCGCATCGGATGGCATCATCATACATGAAAGACGTATTTGACCAGTTCCCGCGATGCATTCCGCCTGTGGTGAACGGGGTGAACTTTGGGGACTTCTTTACCTGCGGCATTGAACGATACTGCCCGGTGAGGACTTGGGGGACATTGGGGACTTTGTATCAGGGAGCCGGAACAGAGGATACAAGAAATGACGGGCCTTGGGACCCCTCACGTGCCAGTGGTAGCTCTGCCTTTGACCTCCCCAGCCAAGTCCCCGAAGTCCCCCCAAGTCTCCCTGGGTGTGAACGACGCCGTATCTTTCGCACAAGAAGGCAAGCCGCCGCCCCTCGGATGCCGGAAGCAGGGAGGCGGAGGATCCCTCACGTGTCGTAACCAGCGGTCCACTCAGCCACTATGCACCAATTTAGACGGAGCGCAATTCTGGGTAACAGACCGCAACAGGAGACAATACTTTTCGCTTCCTCGAATACACGGATCAGAAGATGCTCGCTGTTAGAACCGGTCTGGCTCTGTTGACATCTTGGGTACACAGAGGTCGATTTTACTTTAAAGGCAAGCGGCCTCATGGGTTCAATAGCAATGGGCTCGGGCGATCTCTGGATGGGATATGGCCGAAATTGGGTGGGTCCAGTGGGCAGAACTGACCTTGCAGGTCAGCGAACAGGTCCTGCCACGATACCGGAGCAAATTCAGCAAACATCAATTCACGCAGCCACAGTTGCTGGCGATCTTATGCCTGATGCGCTATGAAGATTGGACCTATCGCGAAACGGAGGTTCGCCTTTTAGAACCCAGCGACCTGCGGCGGGTTTTGCAGGCCGTGGTCAAACACATGCCCGGAAAACGACAAAGACGCACGGGGGCGGTGGATGCGACCGGCTTGGCGAAAGGCGCCAAGCCGCAGCGATTTCATTCGCCGCATGCAAGATCACACCGGTCAGCGAGCATCGTGGCGGCACTGGTTGAAATGGCTTTTTACGGTGGACATCCAACGGCAATTCATCTTGGCCCAAGATGTGCGTCGCGGCCCCTGGAATGACTGCGCCAGCTTGCCGCAACGGGTGCATGAAGTCCATCCAATCGCGCCGCTCCGCGGCGCTGGGCTCCGCTTCGGCCGGAGCCCCGGAGCACCATGCATGACTTCTGGGGGGTGGGGAAAATTCAACCGATGTTTTAGGGAAAATTAAGCCGACCTTGACAAAACCATGTTTTCATCCGGAATCAATTGCATGCCCAGAGTATTATTCCTGCGAAGCGACGCTCTTCCCAACCCGCCTCCGGCATACGGGCATTCATGCGAACCGCTTTCCCGCAATGACAATACCGGCAGCGGAATTTAATCGAAGCCGTTTTTTCAGCGGTCAAACGGAAACTAACGTGCCGTGCGCCAGGCCATAGTTTCACCACCCAAACCAGGCAAGCACTGTTGCTCGGTTTACCCTTCAATCTGTACCGGCTCAGGCCGTTTCCGCTGGGTTAGCATGTCAACAGAGCCAGACCGGTTCTAAAAATGGCTCTGAGCAGGAATTTGTAAGCGCCTGCGTCTTTACCGGACTTCTGCCGGTCGAGCTGGTTGACGCGCGGGCCGCCGGAGACGGAGGAGGCCAGGGATCGCCAGTGTTTTCGCACCTCGGATCGTGTTCCTAGCCGCTATTTCCGGCCCCAACTCGTTCCCCGGTCTGGGCTGCTGGCAGGGAGGTGAAGGGGAGAATTCCCGGAAGACACCGAGCCGACACCCGGACAGCCCCTGGTGTTTTGAAGTCGGCCTCATCCTACCTCGCACTGGGCACTCCGGGGTACCCCGAATCTCCCTCCCGAAACGCATATCCCTCATCCCATCCATGGCTTACGTTCGCTTTGACAGTTCCAACTCCTTCCCCGCTTGGAGCCACCTTCACGGCTCAAGCGCGTGCTCTCGCCGACACGATGCGATGGGAGGGAAGGCTCACCTAACCAACACCTGGATGAAAGCCGCCTGAAGCCGGTCCCTCTCTGGACTCTCCAACCCACGCCAATTGAGCACTTTCACAGATTCTTGCGCAAAGTTTCAGTCCCTCAGTTCCGGTCAGAAGATATATTTCAATGCCAGCTCCATGATGCGTGGTTCATGCGTCCCAGTGGAGCGCAGGAAGTTGGTCGAGGTCAGGCCGCCGTCAATCCCCCAGAACTCGGTATGGTTTAAGGTGTTGAACGTCTCCCAGCGGAACTGCACTCTCTGCCGCTCAGTAATGATGAAGTTTTTGTAGAGGCCCATGTTGAAGTTGGCCATGCCCGGCTGGGTCAGGGTATTCCGGCCGATATCGCCAAATGTCAGGCCGACCGGCAAGGTAAAAGCCGCCGGGTTGTAGAGCAGCTTGCTGGCGCTGGCCGTCGCGGCGTTAGAATTGCCAACCGAGTTAGGATTGCCAACCGAGTCCACGAATGATCCCGTGCCGCTGGAGTTGGCCACGCCCGCGCTGTCACCGTGGTTGCTGCCGTTGGTAACGGTAAACGGGTTGCCAGTAAAGAATGAGGCGATGCCTGTCCATTCCCAGCCGCCCAGCCAGGGATTATGGCTGAAGAACGGCAACGGGTAGATCCAGCTCACGCCCAGGTTTTGCCGCTGGTCAAAATTCGAACTGGCATACATATTTTGCAGGTCGTACGCGTTCACATAGCTGGAATCGTAGCGGCTGGAGGAGTCATCGAGCGCATGGCTCCAGGTGTAGGTACCCTGCAGGAACAGCTTGCCGACATAGCCGTGCAATGTGACCTGCAGGGCGTTGTAGCTGGAGTAGGCGCCCATCGGCAGAAGCGTGATGCCGCCGTAGCCGGTGTATGGCACAAAGAATGTGGCATTGCCGCCGCAGCCCACCCATTCGTTGATCATCCACTGATTGGGACTGCCCATCAAAGCGCTCGGCGGGGTGCCGCCACCGCTTTGCAAATATGGATTGGGGTTACTGGTTGCATTGTAGGTGCAATTCAGCGGCTGCCCGGCTAACCCTCCATTTGGGCCGTAAGGCGACCCGGCAAGCGAAGCAACCGGATGCAACTGGTTCAGGTCAATATTCTGCGCCAGGTGCGTGCCCTTGCTGCCAACGTAGGCCAGCGTGCCCACCAGGTTGTGCAGGAACTGATGCTGCACGTTCAGATTCCACTGCTGCACCATCGGCCACAGGCCAACGGCGGGGATAGCGCCGATACCCAGCGGGAAATTCGCACCGGCTGCCGAAGCAACGCTGCCGTAACCGGTGATATTGGTGACCGTGGGGCTGAGCTGCAGCGGCGGATTGCGCATGTTATCCACGATGTCGTTGCTGTTGGTATGGTCGTAGAAAATGCCATAGCCGCCGCGAACGGCCGTGCGGCCACTTCCGGTCGGATCCCAGGCAAAGCCGAAGCGCGGCGCAAAATTCCATAGATGGTTCCGGTTACAGCTGGGCGGCTGGCCGCCAACGCCGCAGTTGACCAATCCGTTATACAGGTTGCCTGTCACCGAGCCATCCGAATGGATGATCGTCGCATTCTTTTGATACGTGGAAGGTTCGAAGTTGTACAGTAGATTTTTGGCGTCATAATAGGCGCCCATCAAGTCCACCTGCATGCCCAGGTTCAGCGTCAGCCGCGGCGTGGCATGCCAATCATCCTCCAGGAACAAGTCGCCTGTTTTATAGCGGTCATAGTATTTCGGCTGCACATTCACCTGATTGAAGCTGCTGATGGCGCCGGTCAACATATCCGCCAGGCCGTTGCCGGTTGAGCCCGACCAGCAGCCTCCGCAGAAAAACAAGAAGCCTTGCATGTCGCCGCCCTGCATCTCGTTTTTCTGCGCGGCATCAAACTCGCCGCCGAAGTTCAGGTTATGCGCGCCGACGATCCAGTTCATCTGGTCGCGGTAGGTATAGGTCGGGTTGGAATTGAACCAGGGCTCGTCGCCGGTATCCTCGCCGAAAGTATTCTGCGGGTTGCAGCAGAGCGCGATGCCGGGCAACAGCCCTTTGTAGCCGTTTTTGAAAATGCCCTGCATGGTGAAGCTCGAAGGCCGCTGGATCGGCCCGGTATTGGTCAGCGCGATATGGTCGGTGGTGTAACCGGCGACGAATTCATTGGTCAGATCAGGAGTGAGCGTGGTCGTCAGATGGGCCACCATGGCCACGCCGGGACCGGCAAAGTTGGTGCCCACGGTCGGAAAGTTGGCCCAGGACCAGAGCGTCGGCGCGACGGTGGTGTTCCAAGAATCATGGATGAAGGTGTAGAACAGGTGCCAGTTCGGCCCCAGGTTCTGGTCCACTCGAAACAAGGTTTCATACCAGTTGGTGGGATAGGAGGGCGTATTCACAAAAAATGAGTTCGCGCCCGAACCGGAATTGGGTGAGGAAATCAGGGGTAATAACGCCTGTGCATCGGGACTGACGGGAACTTGATTATTAGGGAAATACCCGCCGGCCTGTCCCGGCGCCGTGCCCGTGGTTGCCGCGGGCGAGGCGCCGGGCATGACCGGGCAATTGCCGAAAGCGGACAGATTCGCGGGAGTGGTAAAGGAGCCCCCCGCGGGGCAGACATCGTTGAAGTTGCCCGCCCGCTCCGCGGCCGATGGAACCTGAATGTTGAATGCGGTCGGCTCAGTCTGGCGCCGCCACTCCGAGGACCAGAAAATGAAGGTCTTGTTCTTGATAATCGGCCCGCCGAAGGTGAAGCCGAAATCGTTTTTCTTGTAAGGCGCGCGCGGCTGGCCGCTGGCGTTATTGAAATAGCTGTTGGCGTTTAGCGAGGTATTGCGCAGAAATTCGTAGGCACTGCCGTGCCAGGCGTTGGTGCCCGACTTAATGCTGGTCAGCACCGTGCCGGAGGAATCGCGCCCATACTGCGCGCCGTAGTTGGAAGTCAGCACGCGCACCTGCGCGATCGCGTCCACGCTGGGATAGACGTTCAGCGTGCCATTGCTGCCGTTGTCCTCGACGTTGGCGCCGTCCACTTCCCAGTTGTTTTCCGTGGAGCGGCCGCCGTTGATGTCATAGTTCACATTGCCGTAAATGCCCACTTGGCCCTCATCCGAGCCGGTCTCATTGACCACCCCCGGCACCAGCGTCACCAGTTGGGCGAAATCGCGCCCATTCAGCATCAATTGGCTGACCTGCTTGCTGGTAATGGTGTTGGAGACCGTGGCGCTTTCCAACTGCACATGGCCAATGGAGCTGCCAGAGACCGTCACCTGCTGCGTTACCGCTCCCACCGTCAGCGCCACATTCGCCAGCACCTTGCGCCCAGCGCGCAGCACGATGCCATTGGCCTCGTAAGTTTTGAAGCCCTTGGCAGTCACCTTCAGGTTGTAAGTGCCGGTCGGAATCGCCGCCACCAAATAATTTCCCGAACTGTTGCTGGTCACCACGCGCTGGAAGCTCTGCGTGGCCGAGCTGACCGTCACCGTGGCGCCGGGAATGACCGCCCCGCTGGTGTCAGTTACCGTGCCAGTCAACTGGCCGATGACCTGGGCAGCGAGAACGGAAGAGAGAAGCAATGCAAACACTGCCGCGACTGAGCGCACAATCCACACCCGCATAAATCCCCCCCATCCATGGCGGAATTAATCCTACCGGAACGGTGTAAACTATGTACTCACGGGAAGTCAAGAAAATAATCTACTATAAGTACATAAATTATGCCCAAAGCATTTTGCCCATTCTATGGATGCCCTAAAGCATGTCTTGCGCGCCGCGGCGGCCTACCATCTAAACTCGAATAGGGGCAAGATAGCTATAACGCTTAACCGATGCCAAGACCCGACAAGCATGGTCTCTGCCATGACGCTGGTCTGCCAGCGTTATGCGTGGTCTGTTTATGTTTCACGGCGGTTGCCCAGGGCCCAAACCAGGCCCGCAACTCGCCGCGCCAGATGTTTGCCGCCGGCCAGCGCGCGCTGGCGGCCGGGCATTTGCGCCGCGCCCGCACCGATTTTCGCGCCGTGCTGCGGCTGCGTCCCGGGCTGGCCGGGGCGGAGGTCAACCTTGGTGTCATCGCCGAGCGCCAGCGCCGCTGGTCGGCGGCCCATGAGCATCTACGGCGCGCCCGGCAGCTGGCGCCGCATCTGGCCGGAGTCGAACTGGACCTCGGCCTGCTGGATTATCACCTGAACCATTACCGGCGCGCGGCCGGCGAGTTTCGGCGCTTTCTGGCGCAACAGCCGGCATCGCCGCAGGCCCGCGCCTTGCTCGGCTTTTGTCTGTTTTACCGCTACCGCTACCGGTCTGCGATGGCAACCCTGCTGCCGCTCTGGCCGCGGATGCACGCCAATTTTACCTATCTCTATGTCATCTCCATTGCCGCCGGCAAGTCCAGCCGCCCGCATCTGGCGCATCGCGCCATGCGCCGGCTGCGGGCAATCGGCGCCGGCTCGCCCGCCATGAAGTTGATTCTGGCGCGCGGCTACCTTAACCTGCAGCAGGATGCCAAGGCCCTGCCGCTGCTGCTGGCCACCGCCGCCGGCGTGCATGCGCAGTCCGTGACTGCCTGGGCCGGCAATGGCGCGCCACGCCGTGTCGATGCCGCGGCGCCGCCCGCGGTGGCGCGATTCGAGGTGCCAGCCGCCGCCGAGCCCCGCCTGACGCCGGCGCGGAAACTGGC
>JAJZKJ010000089.1 GCA_021804195.1 Acidobacteriota bacterium | reverse complement strand
TTTCCGCCCGACCGTTGTCGTAGGCGTCGGCGGTGTCAAAAAAGTTTACGCCCAGGTCCCACGCGCGGTTCTGGAGGCGAATGCCATCCGCTTCATCCGCGGGAGTCTTGCCCCACATGAAGCTGCCATAAATGAAATTTCCAAAGGCCAGCTCGGATACGCGCAAATCGGTTCCGGGAATTTGGCGATACTGCATGGAGTAAAATCCTGTTTTGGTCGGACCCGGCCGCCGGATGGCGAATATTGCCTGTGTCCTGGCGCTTCGCGGCGGCCATACCGGGCGTTTCCAGCACGCTCCCTGATTCCCAGGATCAGAGTTTACCAGAATACAGGGGATGCGTGAAACCCGGTATGATGGGAAGCACAAACAGGCGCTCAGGCGACATTGGACGTATACTGGTCGGCGGATGCCGCTATTCCTGCACAACTTCCTGACGCGAATCGCCGCTTACTCATGGTGGGTGGTGGCGGTGGAGTTGCTGCTGATCGGTGTGGTGGTGTATTCCGTGCTGGAGTTTCTCCGCGGCACGCGCGGGGCAAGGCTCATCAAAGGCACGGCGCTGTTTCTGATCATCTCATACACGGTGATTAAACTCGGGGGAGACAAGCTGGTGCGGGTGGAGTGGCTTTTCAGCCGGTTGCTGGTCTTTACCAGTTTTGCCATCGTGGTGGTATTTCAACCCGAGCTGCGACGGGCGTTGATCCGTCTGGGCGAAGCGCGATTCTTCCGGCTGGGGAGATCGGCATCCCAACGGCTGATCGATAACCTCTGCCAGAACGCGGAATACTGTTCGCGCAACCGCATCGGAGCGCTGATCGCGGTGGAGCGCGAAGCGGGATTGGGAGGGCTTACGGAACAAGGCACGCCGATAAACGCCGATGTCAGCGCGGAGCTGCTCAACACCATTTTTTGGCCCGGTTCCATGCTGCACGACATGGGGGTGGTGATACGAGACGGACGGATCGCGGCGGCGGGTGTGCAATTTCCACTGGCGGAGGGCGTAGAATTGAGCCAGGAAATGGGCGCGCGGCACCGCGCGGGACTGGGCTTGTCGCAGGAGTCGGATGCGGTCATTATTATCGTCAGTGAAGAGACGGGTACCATCAGCGTGGCCGAGCGCGGACAACTGATCCGCGGCGTTTCCGGCGAGCAACTTCGCAACCTGCTCGCCGACGCGCTGCGGCACCCGGAATTGGCGCTGATGCGCCGTCCGGCCGCTTGAGGGAGTTGTGGAAAAGTCTGCGATGGCGTCGCGTGCAGCAAGCCGCGACCGCTGCTGGCGGGTGAATATCTCCGGCGCGCCGGTGTAAGGGAATCCATGGCTCGCGGAACCGGCCATTTTCTCGATCGCTTGAAGGTCTTGCCGTTGACAATTCTGTTGACGGTATTGCTGTGGCTTTACGCGGACTCCCACCTGACCTCCACCGAGAGTGATCTGCCCATCCATATAGCGGTACTGGCGTCGCCGGCCGCTCCGGGAAACCGAACCGTGCGAATAATCAATCCAAAGGATGGCGCATTCCAAATCGCCATTCAAGGCCCGCGCAACCGCGTGCAACGCGTGCGCGAGCAATGCAACGGCCGGGCGGTGTTCACCCCACAGGATGTCAACGATTTGGTTTACATGATTCCCCATGCCGGGCGGTTGCGGATCGGGGCGAACAATTATCTCAATGCGCTGCGGGTTTTCAATTCGCTTGCCTACTTCCGGCAACGACGGATCAACGTAATCTCCGTCAAGCCCGCGCGGATCCGGTTGCGGGTGGATGAAATAGTGACGGTGCGGCGACCGATCCTTTTCCGAGCCTTGCGCGGCGTGCCGGTGAAGATTTCACCCGCGACGGCGCGGATATCGCTGCCGCGGAGTCTGCTGGCAAGCATCGGCGGCGTGCGTCAACTGCGGGTCATCGCCCGGCCGCTGCGGGACTTAAGCGCGCTGACACCCAACCGTTCGCACACGATCGCGGCGCAGCTTGTAGCGCAATACCCCGGCCCGACGAGTTCGCAGGTTGGCGTTTCGCCGACAACGTCGCAGGTCACCCTGACGATTCCGCCGCAGCCGCGCGGTAAACTTTTTATCGGCATCGTGCCGGTATGGGTGGGCGGTCCGGCCCGGCTGTTGGATCGTTATTCGATCATCGTTCGCCCCGGCACGTTGCGGATTACGGTCACGGGATCGCGGCGGCGGCTGGCGCGTTTGCGCCGTTTTCTGGTCAAAGGGGGCGCGGCGCCTTTGCGCCAACGCGTCACGGCGCTGTTGGCGGTAAGTTCTTCCTGGATTCCCACGACCGGCTGGGTGCGGCGTCGCCTGGACTATGAACTGCCACGCGGCGTGCGGCTGCTGGCCGGTCCCCGGCACGTGCTCTGCCGGGTGCGGCGCCGGAACCAGCGCGGCGCGCCGGCGGCGAGTCAACCCATCGCGCCGACGGCGCGGCTCGCCAAATGAGGCGCCGCCCCGGCAGGGGGCCTGCTGGCCGATCCCCGGCACGTGCTCTGCCAGGCGCGGCGCCGGCAACATAAATGTTGCCGCCAAGGCGGCGAACCGGGAACTCTTGTACCGATTCCTTACCCCAAACTCACGTTTGGGCGCAGGGGCTGCATGATAAATACGCATCGCCATCAGGTTGTCTTAGGACTCGCTTATGAGATAGGCAGGAAATGGACGGTATCCATTAACGAATCGCCACGGCACACAATTTGCTCAAGCAAAGAGGGTAAGCAAAAAAGAGGGTAAAAAGAGGGTAAAAAGAGGGTAATTTGCTCAAAGATCGTGCTGTCGTTAAAATCATTGCCTTTGTTACCCGGACTCAAGAGCGCGGTTTGTGAATGGACCGAATGATCGAAACAGTTTTTTATACAGGAGTCTTATGATTATGGGCGCATCCACCGCTCGTCGCGCCGCCATCGCGGCACTGACCAACTTTCGCAGCGTTCCCCCTCGTGTAAACTTCAAGGAAACACCCGTCAAAGACGTGTTCGCCAAGAATGTTTTCAATGAAGACGTGCAACGGCAGCGCTTACCCAAGGCCGTTTTCAAGAAACTCCAGGAGACGGTTAAGAAGGGTGCTCCGCTGGATCTTTCCATCGCCGATTCCGTCGCCTCCGCCATGCGCGACTGGGCCGTGGAAAAGGGCGCCACACACTACACCCACCTGTTCTATCCAATGACCGGCCTGACGGCGGAAAAGCATGACAGCTTTCTTTCGCCGGTGGAAGGCGGCGGCGGCATCCTGGAATTTTCGGGAAAGGAACTGGTCAAGGGCGAGCCGGATGCTTCGTCGTTTCCCTCCGGCGGTCTGCGGGCCACATTCGAAGCCCGCGGCTACACCGCCTGGGATCCCACATCACCCGCATACATTCTGGAAAATCCCAACGGAACCATTCTGGTGATTCCGACGGCTTTCGTTTCCTGGACCGGCGAGGCGCTGGACAAAAAAACCCCCCTGCTTCGTTCCATGGAGGCGCTGTCCAAACAGGCTCTGCGGGTGCTCCGGTTGTTCGGCAATACCACCGCCACCAAGGTGTTCACCACCGTCGGTTCCGAGCAGGAGTATTTCCTGATCGATCGCAACTTCTATTATGCCCGACCCGATTTGATCAACTGCGGCCGCACCCTCTTTGGCACCAAGCCGCCGAAGGGCCAGGAGATGGAAGATCATTATTTCGGCAATATTCCCGAGCGCGTGCTCGCGTGCATGCTGGAAGCAGAGCAGGAGCTTTACAAGCTGGCGGTGCCCGTGAAAACCCGCCATAACGAAGTGGCGCCGGCCCAGTATGAAATCGCCCCGCTTTTCGAAAATTCCAACCTGGCCCACGACCACCAGATGCTCACCATGGAAACCCTGCGCCGCGTGGCTGAAAAATATGGAATGGCATGCCTGCTGCACGAAAAGCCATTCGCCGGCGTCAACGGATCGGGTAAGCACAACAACTGGTCAATGGCCACCGACTCCGGTGAGAACCTGCTAAGCCCCGGCGACACACCACACGATAATGCGCAGTTCCTGGTGTTCTGCGTTGCGGTCATTCGCGCGGTCAACAAGTACGCCGAACTGCTGCGGGTGGCGGTCGCCTTCGCCGGTAACGACCACCGCCTGGGCGCCCAGGAAGCGCCGCCCGCCATTATTTCCATTTACCTGGGCGAGCAGCTCCAGGATATCATGGATCAGATTGAAGCCGGCGGCGCCAAGAGCGCCAAGGCCGGCGGCCACATGGAAGTTGGCGTGACGGTTCTGCCCCGCCTGCCGCGCGACGCGAGCGATCGCAACCGCACTTCTCCCTTCGCCTTCACCGGCAGCAAGTTCGAGTTCCGCGCCGTCGGCGGCGGTCAATCCATCGCCGGCCCCAACACCGTTCTCAACACCATTGTGGCGGAGTCTCTGGATTATATTGCCACCCGGTTGGAAGCCGACAAAAAGGCCGGCAAGGACTTCATCAAGTCCATCCAGGCCGTGCTGGCCTCCATCATCAAGGAAAACAAGCGGGTCATCTACAACGGCGACAACTACGTTCCGGAGTGGTACAAGGAAGCTGAGAAACGCGGCTTGCCGAACCTCAAGACCACCGTCGACGCCGTG
The DNA here is from genome assembly GCA_021804195.1 of Acidobacteriota bacterium. The sequence continues at coordinate 3,282 of JAJZKJ010000089.1, read as the reverse complement.
CCGCACCTGATCGGGAAACCGTCTCTCGATCTGTTCACCAAATACAAGGTGCTCAACGCGAAGGAACTTCACAGCCGGTACGAAATCTACCTCGAAAACTACATCAAGACCGTCGGAATCGAAGCCCAGATGACGGCCCTGATCGCGCGGACAATCATTCAGCCGGCGGCGATCAAGTACCAGCAGGAAGTGGCGTCGTCCATCACCGCGGCCAAGGCGGCGGGCATATCCGCCAAGACCATGAGCGAACAGGAGGCTTTCTTGCTGGAGCTTTCCGGCGCCATCAGCGACCTGCAGAAGAAAAATGCCGAACTGGTGAAAATAGCCGAGCACCACGCCGCCGGCGATACACTGGCCCACGCCAAATACTCTCGCGACAAAATCATTCCGGCGATGAACGCGGTGCGGACGCTGGGCGACAAACTCGAAACGATGGTGTCCGATGATCTTTGGCCGCTGCCGACGTACCGTGAGATGTTGTTCATTAAATAATTGGGATTGTCTCTGGCGTGCCGCAGCGTGCCGCAGCGTGCCGAAAGTGAGATCGGCAATGCCGAATCAAGTCGGAGCAAATTCGCTGATGTCGTATGGAGTTTTCCCGGTGAGGATCAGATCCGCCATCAACTCGGCCGCCAACGGGGCCATGCCGATACCGATCTTGTAATGTCCGGCGCAGATAAAAAGATTTTCCACTCTGCCCACGCGGCCCATCAGCGGCCGATGGCCCGGCCCGGACGGGCGTAAACCGGCCCAGATGCGCTCCAGCGCAGCGGTTTTAAGTTCGGGGCATATTTCCACGGCTCCGTGTAGAAGCGTTTGCACGCCGGCGGCGGTGTTGGTGGTGTCGAATCCGGCTTCGGGTTCGGTAGTGGAACCAACCAGAATGCGGCCATCGGGCCAGGGAACCAGAAAAATCGGACCGTTTTTGACAATGTGGCCGATCAAGCCCCCGGCGGCGCGCAGCAGCAGCGCCTGACCTTTGACGGGAACGATGGGATGTTCGGCGGTGTGCGATAAATCCGGCAAGCGCGTTCCCACGCCGGCGCACAAAAGAACTTTTCCGGCCGCAAGTCGCTCCAGCCCCATCCGCGCGCCGCACGCCCGGTCGTTCGCTATCTCAATTTGATCGACGTGGCTTCCCTCACGGATGGTCACACCGGCCAACCGGCAGGCCGCGACCAGCGCCGCAAGGATCTGTTCCACTTCCACTTGCGCAGACCAACGGCAGAACTGCGCGCCATGGGGCGCGACGTTCAGACGCGGCTCAATGGCCAGCACCTGATCGCGATTCAATATTTCCATCACCTGTCCGGAATCCAGAGCGGGCCAGCCGGCGATTGCGGCGACGACATGGCGCCGCGCGTTTTCCAGGGCCCGGGGCGAGTTGAGAAATTCCAGCTTGCCGTGACGCCGATAGTCCACCGCAAGTCCGGATACGCTCCGCAGTTCCCGCACGAAAGGCTCGAAATTCCAGAGACTGGCCCGCTGTAGATTCTGGAGCGGGCCGGCGTTCGCCAGAGGCGACGGCCAGAGCGCGCCCAAGGCGGCCCGACTGGCGCCGTGGCCGCAGCGGTTTTCCTCCAGAATGGTCGTTCGCAAGCCGCGCTGCGCCAGACGCCAGGCGCAGGCCAGTCCCATGACTCCTCCCCCAACGATCAGTACGTCCGGATTCGCCTCGCCCATGAAATATCGCTCCCGCTGGGAAACTTTCTCCATAAAGACGATGCGGAGTATAACCCCCGAGGACGACGGCTCCACGCACAATGCGCGGCACGCGCCCTCGCCGTCGGCCCACACGGCGTTTATACTTATAGCCATGAACCCGGCCCAACTACTGCTGATCAACGGCACCCTTCTGGACCCTGCGCGGGAGCGGCCGGAATCCGTCGATTTGCTCATTGAGGACGGGCGGATCGCCGCCAGAGGCCCCGGTTTACGCGCGCAGGCGCCCGCGGCGACGATCCTCGACGCCGCCGGCGGCTACGTGGCGCCCGGCCTGATCGACATGCACGTGCACTTCCGCGAGCCGGGCCAGGAACAGAAGGAAACCATCGCCTCCGGCTCGGCCGCCGCCGCCGCCGGAGGGTTCACCAGCGTCTGCTGCATGCCCAACACCACGCCCGCCATCGACAGCGACGCCCAGGTGGAATTTGTTCTCACCCAGGCGGCGCGGGCGAATCTTTGTGACGTGTTGCCCTTCGGCGCGATCACCAAGGCCCGCGAAGGCCGCGAACTCGCCGAGCTGATGCTCATGTCCGAAGCCGGCGCCATCGGCTTTAGCGATGACGGCGCGGGCGTCGGTTCCGCCGCGGTTATGCTCAAAGCGCTCCAATACGTCAAAATGTTTGACGGCCTGTTAAGCCAGCATTGCGAAGAACCGGCGCTTTCCGGCGGTGTGATGAACGCCGGGGCCATTGCCCTGCGGCTGGGACTGGGCGGCGCGGCGCCGGTGGCCGAGGAACTGATGATCGCCCGCGATCTCCTGCTCAACCGCCGCATCAACGCGCGCTACCACGTCCAGCACATCAGCACCGCCGGGGCTGTGGAGCTGGTCCGCCAGGCCAAAAAAAGCGGTCACCGGGTAACCTCCGAAGTAACCCCTCATCATCTGCTGTTGACTGACGAATCCTGTGGTTCCTATGACAGCAATTTCAAGGTAAATCCACCCCTCCGCGGCGCCGCTGACGTGCTGGCCTGCGTCGGAGGTGTGGTCGATGGGACCATCGACTGCCTGGCCACCGATCACGCCCCGCACACCCGTGAGGAAAAGGAACTCGAATTTGACAAGGCCCCTTTTGGCGTCGTGGGTCTGGAGACGGCTCTGCCACTCTATGCCGAAGCGCTGGTTCATTCCGGCCGCCTCACCTGGTTGGAGTTAATTCGAAAAATGACCGCCAATCCCGCCCGAATTTTGCGCCTCGGCGACCGCGGTTCGCTTTCCCCCGGCTTGCGCGGCGACGTGGTGGTATTTGATTCCGAGTTGCGCTGGCGTGTGGATCCGCAAAAGTTCCACTCCAAAGGGCGCAACACTCCCTTTGCCGGACGGATCGTCAAAGGCGCCGTGCGTTACAGCATCCGTGCGGGCCGGGTGGTCTACCAGCGTCCCGCCGGGAAAGAAACTGTGGAAATCCCTGCTCCGCCCGGCCGGAGTTCAGACAAAGAAAGATAACTTCAGAAATGGCGTCCGTAGCCGTAACGCTCCCCAGAGCCTGTGTGAGAAGATAGCGGGCCCGCTATTTTCTCCCATGGGTTTCTCCCATGGGCCTTGGACAAGAATTGCGG
>JAJZKJ010000088.1 GCA_021804195.1 Acidobacteriota bacterium | reverse complement strand
GAGCACCCCGACTTTTCCTGCCAGGGGGAAATACGATCCGTAAATAACCGTTTTTTGAAAACCGTGATTCGTCTGCCCGACGATATGGCCGATTGCGAAGTGGAAATCGAGCGGCGGTTGCGGGAAAAACTCGGCCGCGGCGCGATAACGGTGACGGTATCGGCCGTGCGTCCGGAATCCGCCGCGGCGGCCCCGGTGAACCTGGCGGCGGCCCGATTGTATCTGGAACAACTGCTTTCGCTGGCGCAAGGCGTCTGGCGGGAAAAGCCCGATCACGCCGCCTTGACCATTGATCTGGCGCAGATACTTTCTCTGCCGGGCGTATGCCTGCCCAGCCACTCGAATGAAGAAGAGGCGCTGCGGCAACGGGCGCTGGTTCTACGATTGACCGACGAAGCGATCGCGCAGTTGCTGCAGATGCGCCGCCGGGAAGGCCAGGCTTTGTGGCGGGACCTGCGCGAACAGTTGGCCGCCATTGGCGAGGCGCTGGAAAACATTCGCCGCCAGGCGCCGGCGGCGGCCCGGCAATATCATGAACGGCTGCGGGCGCGGGTGCTCCAGCTTGTCCATGAAGCCAAACTCTCGCTGAGCGATTCGGATCTGCTGCGGGAAGTGGCGCTGTTTTCGGAACGGGCGGATATCAGCGAGGAATTGACCCGCCTGGCCGCGCACCTGGATCATTTCACTCAGGTAACGCAAGCCGACGAGTCGCAGGTCGGACGAACGCTGGATTTCATCGCCCAGGAAATGTTGCGCGAGACCAACACCATCGGCAGCAAGTGCAGCGACGGCCAGTTGGCGCGCTGGACGCTGCAGATCAAGGAAGCGATCAACCGCGTCAAGGAACAGGTTCAGAATGTGCAATGACCATGAAGTCAACAGGGCTGCTTTTATTCATTTCCGGACCGTCCGGCGTCGGCAAATCAACCATCTGCCGGCGGCTGGCGCGGGAACTGCCGGCTTCCTTCGCGCTTTCCGCCACCACGCGCCCCCGCAAGCCCCAGGATAAACAGGCAAAAAGATATATATTTATAGATGAATATGAATTTCGCCGGCGTCGCGAATCCGGCGATTTTCTTGAATATGCCCGGGTGTTCGGCCATTGGTATGGAACGCTCCGGCAACCCGTGGTCGCGGCCCTGGCGCGCGGCCGGACCGTCCTGCTGGAAATTGACGTCCAGGGTGGCAGGCAAGTGTCCGGACTTTTTCCGGCGGCGGTGGGAATTTTCATTCTTCCGCCGAGCGCGCGGGAGCTTGCCCGCCGGCTTACCAGCCGGGGGCGCGATGAGCCGGATGTGATTCGCCGGCGAATCGCCCGGGCCCAGCGGGAAATTCGGGAGGCCAGGCTCTCGGGCGCCTACCCGCACATGGTGATGAACAACGAATTGGATCAAACGGTGCAAACGCTTATCCGTCTCGTGCGTGATTACCAGTCAGAGGCGGGAAATTCTGATGCGGACTTGCGTTCCCGTCCCGCTTTATCCTCGCGCTTGCATAAAGAGTCCGGCCATCCCGGCAATAGTCCGCGTGGCCGCCGGGCGGGTCCGCCGCCATCCTGATAATTATCGGGATAAGAGTCGCCCCGCTGGGCCGCGACCATCGTGCCGTCAGGACACGGCGCCATTCGCGAGCGTTATTGCCGGAGTAGATTGGAAGAATATGCTGGAAAAAAAGCTGCTGATCTCCGCTGCCGTGCGCGGGCGCATGCGGGCGCATGCCCGACGGTTTTACCCGCTGGAGGCCTGCGGGCTTCTGCTGGGACCTTCGAACGCTCTAGTCGGCGGACCGTTGCGGATAACGGCGTTTGTGCCGGCGGAAAACGTTGCGCCGGCGGATTCGCGCCGTATCGCGTATCGGATGGATCCCCGTTTTTTGTTGCGCGTGCAGAAAGAGGCCGGGGCGCGAAATCTCGCCGTGATTGGTATTTTTCACAGCCACCCCGGCCATCCGCCCGTGCCCAGTCGGCGCGACCTCCAGCAGGCTTGGCCGGTGTATTGCTACGTCATTCTGCGGGTGAATTCCGATCGTGTGGGGGAATTCATGGCTTGGGTTCTGGATCGCAGCGGAAAAAAGTTTGTGGAACTCCATACGCCCTGTAGGGGGCGGTCTTCCGGGCCGTCTGGGTCTTGAGTCTTAAGAAACTATCTTTTGAGATAGTTTCTTAAGTCTTGCATGCGTGGTATCCATTGCCCACGGGTTTGCCGGATGTTATAGATGTTATAAGCGTATGGTCTTGGGCGTGAGCCGTTGCCGTCATCCTTGGTTTTATACAGGAGATTAGCGTGAAACTATCAAACAAAGTTGCCATTGTGACCGGTGCCGCCACGGGTATCGGCCAGGCTATCGCCGTCGCCTTCGCCCGCGAAGGGGCCGCGGTCGCGATTGATTACGTCGGCAAGCCCGGCACGGCGGATCAAACGCTGGAAAAAATAAAAAACGCCGGTGGCCGAGCCATCGCCCTGACCGCGGATATTTCCAATCCCCAACAGGTTGGCGCGCTGATCGATCAAACAGTCGGGAGGTTCGGCCGGCTCGATATTTTCGTCAACAACGCGGGTATTGAGTTCAAGCATCCCTTTCTGGAATTTCCCATCGATCAATTCCAGAAAATCGTCATGGTGAATCTGCAAGGTCCGTTCCTATGCGCCCAGGCGGCGGCGCGGCGGATGGTCCAGCAGGGCGGAGGCGGACGCATCATCAATATCTCTTCCGTGCACGAAGACCTGCCCATGCCCACCAATGCCCCGTACTGCGCCACCAAGGGCGCCCTGCGTATGCTTACCCGCACCATAGCTGTGGAACTGGCTCCCCATAAGATCACGGTGAACAATATCGGTCCGGGCGCTATTTTCACTCCCATCGACGCCGATGTGGAAGCCAACCCGCAAATGGAAGCGGCCTTGATGGCCGAGATACCCTTGGGTCGCTGGGGCAAGCCCGAGGAAGTCGCGGGCCTGGCGGTATTTCTGGCCTCCGATGATGCGGCCTATATCACCGGGGCGACTTACTTCATCGACGGGGGTATGTTGCGTCAGGCGGGAGGCCTGTAGCACGGACGCGGCCTCGCGAATCACACGCCTCGCCGGGGCCTGCTCGGGTTCGGCTGTTGCCGATTTTTAGAGGAGATATATGTATTTTGCGACAAATTGGGAGTACCGCCCTCTCCTTAAAAAAAGAGAAATTCCGGTTGCCCGTCCTACCGGATCATTGCTATAATAATTCGTGGCAGTCGATCGTATCTGAGATATTCAGTACCGTTGCGTGATTGCACATCAATCTTCGCGGGATCGGATACGACACCCATTCTCCGGCAAATACGAGGGCAGGTATGAATGGCGACTTACATATTACCAGTGGTCCATTTCCGCTGGACCATGATAATCCTTTTCAGATGGCTTTCTTTCAGACGCCGGCAATATGTCTTATTTTGAACGGCGCGGACGGACGCATCCTTGAGGTGAATGACGCCGCCGCAACATTCTACGGCCACAGCCGCGTGGCAATGCGAAACAAGTACCTGCGGGACTTTCATCCTCTCTTACGAGAACCATTGTCGGAACGAATGCCCGGCGCCGCGGGTGATCAGGCGTTCCGTATTCGAACCCAGCATCGCGCCGCCCAGGGAGAAATTCGCGAGGTTCTCATTTTTGGCGCCGCTGTCCCTGTCGGCCCAAGCTTGCTGCACTTCTGTATAGTGCAGGACTTGTCTCTCTATCAGGCGGCGCAGGCGCAACTCCTCCAGACGCAAAAGGAGGCGGAGCGCAACGCCGAGATCTTCCGTCACTTTTTCCAGGATAACAGCGCCGTCGCCCTTATTGTTGACCCGGTGGAGATGCGCATCGTTGACGCCAACCACGCGGCCGAGGTTCATTATGGCTGGTCGCGCCGGGAATTGATCGGCAAATCGATCTGGGAAATTAATACGCAGCCGCGGCGCCAACTGGCGGAAATGTACCGCCGGATCATCCAAGCCGGCTCGGCCTGCATGGAGACGCAGCATCGCCTGGCCAATCAGGATATACATGATGTCGAGATATATATTACAGTATTTGAGAAAGCCGGCCGCCAACTGCTCTTTGGAATCATTCACGACATCACCGAGCGAAAAAAATCCCAGGCGTCGCTCCAACTGGCCCATCGCGCCCTGGAGGCGACGGTCAACGGCGTCATTATCTGCGACGCGCAATTGCCCGATATGCCTATCATTTACATGAACGCCGGACTGGAAAAAATCAGCGGTTACCAGCGCCGGGAATGTCTGGGGAAAAATCCGCGATTCCTGCATCGCGGCGATCCGAATCAGCCCGGTATTGAACGCATCCGCCAGGCCTTGCGTTCCGGTAAGCCCGTCGGAGCGGAATTGCGCAATTACCGCAAGGACGGCACGCCCTATTGGACTGATGTGTATATATCTCCTGTGATAGATTCAGAAGGAAAAGTAACCCATTATATCGGCATTCAAAAGGATATCACGGAACGAAAGCGGGCGGAGGCGAGAATGAATCGGCTGGCGCTCTTCGATTCGCTTACCGAGCTGCCCAACCGGCAATTGCTTCTTGATCGGCTCAGTCGTGCCCTGACGCTGGCCCAACGCACCGGCAAATCCGGCGCTCTGGTCTTCATTGATCTGGATCATTTCAAGAACATCAATGACGCGGAAGGGCATTCCATCGGCGACCAACTGCTGATCGAAACCGCCCACCGCCTTCGCAACTGCCTCCGGCAGGAAGACACGCATGCCCGGCTCGGCGGTGACGATTTTGTGATTCTTCTTACCGGGTTGAATGAAGATCTGGAAAAGGCGGCACAGGAGGCCAGCTATATCCTCGATCGCGTGCGATTCTCGCTCGAGGAGCCGTTTGCCGTTAACGGTGGTTGCCACCGGCTCGCGGCCAGCATTGGCGTTCGTATCTTTCCTAGAGGGCACGAGAACCCCGCCGAACTCCTCCAGCAGGCGGAAACCGCCATGTATAAAGCGAAGGCCGCGGGGCGGGACACCATCACCTACTTTCAACCGGACATGCAAACCGCCGTGCAGGAGCGGCTCCGCCTGGAGCGCGAAATGCGTGATGCCCTCGCTCATCAGGATTTTCAAATGTTCCTCCAACCCCAGGTGGATCAGGACGGCCGCATCATCGGAGCGGAAGCCCTCATACGCTGGCAAAAACCGGACGGCTCTCTGGTTTCACCGGGGAAGTTCATACCGCTGGCGGAGGATAACGGCCTGATTATTCCGATGGGTGAATGGATGATCCAGCAGGCCTGCCGGACAATCGCCGGGCTGCAAGCGTATGGCGCCCCTCTCCGCATCGCCGTCAATGTCAGTCCGCGGCAATTCCGCGTGAGCAATTTCAAGGATCGCATCGCAAAAATTATTGGCGATACCGGTATCGACCCCGCTCTGCTGGCGCTGGAGGTTACCGAGGCGGTGATTTTTGACAATCTCATTGACGCGGCGCGCGCCATGCACGAAATCAAGCGTCTGGGCGTCACGTTTTCAATAGATGACTTCGGCACAGGATACGCCTCGTTGAGTTATCTGAAAAAACTGCCGGTTTCCGAGATCAAGATTGACCGTTCCTTCATCCAGGATGCGCCGCAAAATTCCAACGACGCGGCCTTGGTGGAGGCCATTCTGGCCGTCGCCAGACTGCACGGCCTCTCGGCCGTGGCCGAAGGGGTTGAGACCGCCGAGCAGAGTGAATTTTTGAAACAGCGCGGTTGTCCTTTTTTTCAAGGCTTTCTGTTTGGCCGCCCGGTTCCGGCCTTCGAGTTTGTGGCCCGGATGAAATCCGCCTCTCCCATGCCGCACAATTAGTTGTATTAAATAATAATATTAATATATTAGCTTAAATATGTATATTCCGGCCAGGGGCGGCCCAACTGGCGCGGGCCGGGGTGATTCCGCGAAAGAACGGCCAACGCCGCCAGCGCGGCCACGTAGGGCAGCATCTGGAAAACCTCAAACGGCACGCTTTGCAGCGCATGCAGTACGGCGTAATGCGATGTATAGCGGGCGGTTTGCAGCGTTTGCTGCAGACTGTTGATGGCGCCAAAAAAAAGGCATCCCAGAATCAGGCCGCCCATCGACCACCGCCCGAAAATGACCAGCGCCAGCACGACAAACCCCTGCCCGCCGGTCATATCCGTGGCGAACGCGTGCGTTCGCATAATGCTTAAATAGGCCCCGGCCGCCCCCGCGCAGCCGCCGGCGAAAAGCACCGCCAGCCACCGCCACGTCCGCACGGCGATGCCGCACGCCTGACAGGTCTGGGGCGAATCGCCCAGCGCCCGTAGAATCAGCCCCAGGCGGGTAAAGCGAATGATCACCCATACCAGCGCCGCCAGCAGCACGGCGGCGTAAAACAAGCCGTATTGATCGAAGAAAACCGGACCGAAAAACGGCAACCGGGCCAACGCCCCTACGGCCTGTCGGCTGTAACCGGCGCCGTGCGGCAGAGCCGTGGATAGATCGTGGTTTTCCCGCCAGTTTTGATACAAACTCCAGATCGTTCCGCTCAGGCCCAGCGCCAGCAGATTCAGGGCCGTACCGGAAACAATTTGATCCGCCCGGCCGGAAATAGTTGTCGCCGCAAACAACGCCGCCACCGCCATGCCGGCGAGAATTGCCGTTGCCAGCCCCAGTGAGCCATGACCGGTGGCGCCGGCGATGGTGTAAGCGGCGATGCAGCCGGTAAGCATCAGTCCTTCAATGCCGATGTCAATGACGCCGGTCAACTCGCTGACCAGCTCGCCGATACCGGCCAATATCAGCGGCGTGGCGGCGGAAACAGTCTGACGGGCCAGGAAAGTCAGCACATTCTCATGGGCCGGGTTCATGGTTTGTCGCTCCCCTGATCGTTGGCCGGAGGCGGGTCAACCTGCCGGGTTCGCAATTTGCGTCCCAACAGGTAAGCGCTCAGCAGCAGCATCAGCAGAATCACCACGGCTTTGACCACGTTGACCACGGCATGCGGCAGCGCCAGCGAACTTTCCTCCACGCGCAGCGCGCCGGTATCCAACATTCCAAAAAACAGAGCCGCCCCGGCGATTCCCAGAGGATTCAGTCGCCCCAGCAGAGCCACGGCGATGCCGGCGTAGCCATAATTTCCGAAGGAACCGGTCATAAAATGCGTCACGCCGAGTACCTGCAGCGCGCCGCCGAAGCCGGCACAACAGCCGCTCATAAACATCAACAGAAATTGTTTTCTGGACACGCCAATGCCCGCCAGCCGTGCCGCGCCGGGGTTCAAACCGACTACGAGCGATTCAAAGCCGAAGGTGGTTCGCTGGTTGAGCGCATAAAACAGGACGGCCAAAACGAAGGCAATGGGAATGCCAAGATGAAAGCTGGTGAATGGAATAAGTTCGGGCAACCAGTAAGCGGGAGCGATCTGGGGGCTTTGCGGAGCCGGCGTTCCGCCGGCCTGCAAGGGACCTTGCAGAATCGCGCGAACCACATACAAGGCCACGAAATTGAGCAGAATGGTGGAGAGTACAATGGGCACTGATCGGTACCGTTCCAGTATGCTCGCCAGCAGAGCCCACAAACCACCGGCGAATGTTCCGGCGAGAATGGCCAGGATAATAACCGGCGGTGCGGAGTGAAAAATCAACCACCGCGTGCTCAAACCCACGGCAACCAGCGCACCGAGCAGAAATTGCCCTTGGGCGCCTATGTTCAATACGCCGCCGCGAAAGGCGATACCCGCGGCCAGACCGGTCAGCAGCAGCGGACAGGCGTCGGCCAAACTGTTGGTTAGCGGATAGATTCCCCCCGATAGAGCCATCCACCCAACGGCTCATGATGGCCAGGGGTGGATAGCCAACCAGAGCCAATCCGCTCAGTACAAGCCCCAGGGCCAGTCCGCAAGTTCCGATAGCCAGCGGAATCAGCGCT
>JAJZKJ010000087.1 GCA_021804195.1 Acidobacteriota bacterium | reverse complement strand
TCATACGTTGTAATCAAGTTGAAGCCCTATTCCCAACCACTTGAACTCTTCACGCGGCGTGGCATAGCCATTGATGTCCGGCAGACCAAGGGCCGAAAGCACTGTTTCGTTGAGCTTAAACCCCACGTCAAATGGTGACCATTCTCCCGTCTGAAGATGGAGCCTCGCGGCGGCCTCCAGTTCATCCATTGAGCCGGTGACGGAATTATTCAGCGCTTGGCGGAAACGCACCGATGCCGTGGCAGCGTAGTAGGCATGATCTTACATGCCGTTGGGCCAGAAGCCCGTTTCGGTTGGCGGGAACGCGAGATCGACGGCACATCGGCGTGCGTCCAGCGGGGCGGATTTTCGACTTACCACGGATTCGTTCCGCGTTCCTACCTAGACTTCGCCGTTCGCTACCTTAGCGCGATCGCCACGCCGGCCATGGCGCTGTTGACCAACTCGCGGCCGGGGCCGATTTGGGCCTGATAGTCCACGAACAGCGTGATGTTCCGCGCCAGGTCGCCGCTGACGCCGCAACCGAGCAGGGCGGAGTCGCGGTCGGGGGCTGGCGTGTCGGTCACGAACGAACTTCCGCCGATGGGTTGGGCGATCACGCCGCGGCTCAGGTTCAGATATTCATGCTGCCAATAGGCATTGGCGGTAAAAGTAACCGCGGGCGCGGTGGGACGAGGGCGCCAGGCGTAGCTGAGTTGGCCGCCGAGCAAGCTGCGCAGTGAGTCGAACGATATCGGCGAAATGGTCATGTCGCCGGCGCCATCGCCGGATTCCGTGTAGCCGGAAATGGTCAAGTTGGTAAATCCCAGGCCCGCGGAGGGACCGAGTTTCAGGCCGCGGGCGACATGGAAGTAGTAGGTCAACTGGGAGCTGACATCGAACTGGTCGCCGTTGGGGCTGCTGGTGGCCACACCGGCAGGCAGGGTGACGTTGCGATCGATGTGGTAGGCGTTGTAGGTATAATCGGCGAAGGCCTCGACGTGAAAATGGCTTTTTCGCAGACCAACGAAAATGCCGGGGGAGTAGGCGCTGGCGCGTAAGCGGCTGCCGATGTTGTCAAGATTCGAGCCGGTGTAGTTGTAGGAGAACATCGGGCCGATCACGAGATGGCCAGCCATATTATAGCCCAGGCCGGTGACCGCGCCGCCGGTATTGAAGCTACTGCTCTGGCCGGGGGCGGAGCCGGGCAAGTCGGTGGCCACCGTGATCTCGCCGGCGGCGAAGCCGGTGATGGTGTTGGCCGATTCCGACCGGGGCAGTGGAACGGGGCCGCTTGGCGAGGTCGGCGAATGGGAGTCGAAGCGATCAAGGTAAGCGATAGAATCAGTATTGGCCGAGGCCTGAGCCGCCCGGCCGACGGATTGCATCGCGGAAGCGAGGGCGGTGCTGAATGGGTCGGCGTTGGGGGTATCGATGATGTTCAGGCTGGAGGCGTTGAAGCCTCCGGTGCCGCCAGCCAGCATGTTTTCCATCTGGTCGAAAAGTTGCTCGCCAGCGATGATGCTGCTTTGAATGCCCAGGTAGGCCATATTCTGCGCCGCGGTGCTGTTTAGCTGGTTTATAATCGTCTCGACGGTAATCACATCCGTGGTACTCGTGGTGTCCTGCGAGAAAACGACCGGCTCGTTGGTCCCGCTGACGGAGCTGAAGTGGCCGTTGATTCCGCCGGCCGTGACCACCGTGAATTTTTCGCCGAGACTTGGGTGGAAGCCTCCAAAGAACTCGATCAATAGATGGCCGCCCAAGGTAGCCGTGCCGGCCACCTGCAGCGTGTCGTAGTTATCAGGGCCGGCCATCGTCAAGAGCAGGGCCGAGCCGCCGTCTTGACTGTAGTTGCCACCTACGTGGATGGCGAGCGGGCTTCCCGAGTACTGGAAGGGTATGGCATTAATCGTGGCGAGATTGGAGGCGATCAGACTCACATCGCCGGTCCCCAGGGCGCTTGGCGAGCCGGCCGCCAGCGTTGAACCGCCTCGGACGATAGTCCCGTCAGTGTAGCGATTTGTACCGCTAAGGAGCAGTGTGCCGCCACCGTCAACGACCAGCCCCCCCGGGGGTGGCTCCTGGAAGGCGTCGTAAACGGTGTAAAGGCGCCCGCTGATCTCGGAGATCGTGCCATTGGTGTTGTAGACGTCGGGTGTGGAACTGGAAGGACTGTCGGTCAGGCCGATGTTGTTTGGCAAATTCAGGCCGGCGGCCGTCGGCATGAGCGTTCCGCCGTTTGCAAAAACGATATCGCCGCTACCAAAGGCTCCGCTGCTGCCAAAGGTGGCGGTGACGCCCGCAACGGTCGTACCCCCCGAGTATGTGTTGGGAACGGACTGGCCCGCAAGGTTGGTTGGGTCAAGATTTACTATTCCGTCGCTGATGGTCGTGTCTTCCAAGGTCAATTGACCACCCCCGTAGCTGCTGCTGATGATGACGCCGTGAAGGGTTACGCTCCGCCCGCGCGTGTCGATCGCGAGATTTGCAGCGGAGTCCATGCTGATCGTGTTTGCCGCGGAGAGAACCAGAGGCCCGTTGGTATTGTTGGTGAAGGTTACCCCCCCGGACGAGAAAGTACTGCCGACCTCAAAACCGCCGCCCGTGACCGCGTTTTGGGAGTCCAGAGTGAGGCTTGTCATCACCTGCAGCGTGCCGGTGAAGCCAAGGTTATTGCCCGCGGAGGGGTCCAGCACAATCGGCCCGACATCCTGGTTATGGGAACCGGGGGCGGCCGACAGCTTGCCAGGACCGCTTAGGTCGCCCGTAAGTTGCACGATGGCCTCCGACCCGGAACCCGGCCCCGTGTAAATGGTCTCCACGAATGCACCGGCGGGATCGACCAAAATGTCCTGCGGGACGGTAACGGGGCCGTTGCTGGAACTGACGAAGGCCAAGCCCCCCTCATCCAGAGTGATGTGGCTTGTAGGCGCAATCGGGGCCGAATTAAACTGGTGGCTCGCGACCCCGCTGCTGGTCCCGTTCCCCACCTGTACGACGCCCTGCGTCGTATAGCCGGCTTTGGTGCAGGAAAACACGCCGTTCAGCAGCACGAGGGTCTCGTCGGGATTGCTCGACGTGTCGATGTTAAGCGATCCCGCCAGTGAAATTACGGCGTTCGCATTATCCACGCCTTCGATGCCGCCCCCGGTTCCCATAACCAGGATATTGTTGAAGATGGTGGTAGGTTGCTGGAGCGTGGCGGGCATTGCCACCGTGCCGCCATTGAGCGCGAGGGTGGCATTTAAGCCGGGAAGATACAGCGCGCCGGTGCTTGCGTTGTCGCTAAGCGCGAGTGTGGCGGCGCCGGAGGAACTTCCGACCTGCAGCGTGCCGCCGGTGAAATTGGCGAACGTGTTGCCGGCGGAGGCGCTGGCTGATGAGAATGTGCCATTTTGCAGCGCTAATGTGCCGCTGCTGTTGGTGACGGCCCCGCCGAGGACGATGGTGTTGCCACCGGCATCGAGCGCGTTGTTCATACCGGCCGCGCCCGCGACGTTGTTGGGTAAGGTGAGCGAACCGGCGCCGGTATATTTCAGCGTGCCGGCGTTAAGTTCGATGGAAACATTCGGGCCGGGCAGGCAGGATGAGGACGCGGCTTGAACCGTGGCGGTGTGCACACCGTCACCGATTTGCAACGTGCCGCTGGTGAAGTCGTTTTCGTTTGAGCTGTTCGTCAGTGAGAGTGTGCCGTTCTGGATCGTCAACGTCTGGCCGCCGGTGTCCGGGGCGTTGCTGATGGCGCCGGCGTAAGTCTGGGCGTTGGCGCCGGTAAATCCGCCGGCGTCAATCGTGGCATTGCCGATGAGTTGCAGCGGGTTCGTCGGCGCCAGACTGGCCGCCCCGTACTTGAGGGTCCCGCCGGTGGCGTCGACCGTGATGGTTCCCGTGCCGAAGCTGGCGCTGTTGGTAAAGCCGGCGGTGACACCGTCCTGAATAGTCGTCCCACCCGTGTAAGTGTTAGCGGTTGAAACGTTGCTGCCATTCGTGGGATCCAGGTTCACGGTACCGTCGCCGTGGGTGCTGCTGTCGGCAATAGTCAGATTACCGGCGCCGCTGATGACGCCTTGCAGGGTGCTGCTTTGGCCATCGGCGTCAAAGGTGAAGCCGCCGGAGTTGATCGCAATGGTATTGGCGGGAGAAAAATTCAAGGCGCCGCCGCTGTTGTTCTTCAACGCGCCGCCATTGATGATGAAGCCGCCGCTGGTGAGGGCGCCTTGGCTGTCCAGTAAAATAGTTGCTCCGGTTTCAACATCCAGGGTACCGGTAAAACCGGCGTTGGTTAGCGTCGGCCCCGGGGGAGCCAGTTCGAACGTGGCATCTTGCAGTTGCAGCGTGCCAGAGCCGGAAAAGCTGCCCGTGAAGGTGCCCGCAGCGCCGCCACCATTGATGACATTGGTGGCCCCGGAGACCAAGATGTTATAAGGCACCCCCCCGCCGCCGGCGAAGGCATTCGAGAAGGTGCCATAGTTAAACGCGATGGTGGCCCCGGGACCTGGGGGAAGGCCCCCACCGGACACGATAGTCGCCGCCAGCGTCGCCGTGCCGCCGCCAATCTGGATGGTGCCCGCCGTGACGCCGGAATAATCGGTCCCACCAAAGGTGCCGTTCTCGAGGACGATCGTGTTGCCCGTGCTCGTACTGACCAAGCCGGGGTAGTCGTAGCTGCCGCTGCCGCTGCCGCCGGAAAAGCCGCTCAACGTTACGTAGCCGCCCTCGGCGTTGATGTAAATGGGGGTGCCGCTCATGGTGGCGGCGATCGGTGGGGCGGTTGAGCTGTCGGCGGTGAGGTTCAGGGTTCCGCCGGCGCCGAAGGAAAAACTGACCCAATAAGCCTGGTTGTTACCGAGCAGTGTCTGCAGTTGCGTATAGGACGTGCTGTAGGCGCCGCTGCCGATGTCAACGGTAATCCCCTTCAGGGTCGTCGCGCGGGCGTGCGGCATGAAGCCCGGAACCAGTGTGGCCGCCACGGCCAAGCCGGCGGCGGAGAGCAAGGCCCGCCGGGCGTGATGAGAACGGTGGAAGTCACGGACGACAGGTGGGAAGTTACGAGTTGCGGGTTGCGGGTGGCGCGACATGATCCTGCTCCTTGTGGGGGCGGCGAAGGGCCTCCGGGTCGGAGAGTCGCCGGGGCGGGGCTGTGCGTGCTCCTACGCAGCACCATGCCGAAAAGCCGCCTGGACGCGGACGAGATACTGATTATTGGCGCACCACGATAACGGCGAACCACCGCCACGAATGCCCAGCATAGATTTGAAATGCCGATTGTCAATAGGTACGCGCACGTACGTTCGTCAACCGATTTCCAGCGCCTTGATCACAGCGCCATGCCGTGTTTGCACACCCAATTTTGCGTAAATGTTCGCCAGATGTTTTCCACCGTTCCCGGCGCCACGCCCAGGCCAACTGCGATTTCCGCGTCCGGCCGCATGAGCAAGCGCACCGTCAGACGGCAGCCCGGGCGCTCGGCGCACAACGGAAGGCAGGGGCGATTCGGAGCGCCCGCCCGGAATGCGGCCAGCTGGCCGCGGAGCCATGGGCCGACCATTTCGGGCAAGCGGTCCGCCGCGGCGGCGCGGCGATCCAGCAGCAGCGACGAGAGGGAGGGGATAAAGTGAAAAGCACAGATTAAAAATTAGAAATTGGAAATTAACAAGGGGACGGTGGAAAAGGGGAAATTCGCGGATCAGCCAGGAAATAACCTTTACATACACACATTCCGGAAAAGAAAATGGCGTTGGTGTGGCGGGAAGGCTAAGCCGCGAGTCGCCGCCATGAGACCGTTAGGCGACTCGACAAAGTCCGGCTCGCCTTCGGCGAGGTGAGCGGCTGATAATCGGGACCGCTATCGGGATAAAGGCAGGGGGGTATTGGTTAACAGTCCCGTCGTCGCGACCGCGACGCGCTGCGATTGGGACGCCTGCTTCCATTACCGTCCCGACTCCCCGAAAAAGTGTCACCCCACCAGGCTTGCAAAGGCCTGCTGCGGATAAGCCCGGCGCAGAGCCGCCTGCACCAGGCCCAGGAACATCGGATCCGGCGCCAGGGGCCGGCTGGTCAGGCACGGGTGGGCCTGCGTGGCGAAAAAGTAAGGGTGAACCGTGGCGGGTAATTCCAGCATCTGCATGATGGGCTGGTTGGGCGCGTGGCCGCCGAATACCAGGCCGTGACGCTCCAGGGTCTCGATATAACGTGGTTCCACTTCGTAGCGGTGGCGAAAACGCAGGCGCACCGTGGTGGCGTCTCCGTAGAGGTGGGAAATACCCGTGCCGGATTTTAGAATCACATCCTTGCCGCCCAAACGCATATTGCCGCCTAAGCCTTCGATCTTCTTCTGCTCAGGCAGAATGTCGATCACCGGATGCTGGCAGTGCGGATCAATTTCCGTGGTGTTGGCGCCATCCAAGCCGCAGACGTGGCGGGCGTATTCCACCACCGCCATCTGAAAGCCCAGGCAGATGCCCAGATACGGCACATGGTTTTCGCGGGCATAACGGATGCACTGAATTTTCCCTTCCGCTCCGCGCGACCCGAATCCGCCAGGCACGATAATACCATGGCACCCTTTGAGCATTTCCGCGACGTTGCGGGGAGTGATTTCGGTGGTGTCGATCCACTGTACCTGCAGGCGGCACTGGGCGGCGGCGGCGGCGTGTTCCAGGGCTTTATCGATGCTGGCATAGGCGTCGCGCAGGGAAGCATACTTGCCCGTCACGCCGATGATGACGGTTTTTTCCTTTTCCGCCAGCAACTGGCCCACGAACCGGGTCCAGCGGGCGCGCGCCGCGTCCTCGGCCCGCTGGTTGACGCGCTCATGCAAATGCAGCAGCGTGAGCACTTCACGGTCCAGCCCGGCTTCCCGGAGCATCTCCGGCACCAGATAGATGCTGGGCAGGTCATGCATTGAAAAAACACGCCGCAGGGGTACATTGCTGAACATCGATATTTTCTGCCGCACCTTGTCCGTCACCGGCGCGGCGCAGCGGCACGCGATGATGTGCGGATGCAGGCCGGTTTGCATCAACTGCCGCATGCCCAGCTGGGCGGCTTTGGATTTCTGCTCACCCAGGGCCTGCGGTTCGACGATGTACGTCAGCGCCACTACGCCCACGGAATGCTCGCCCTCTTCGTACGCCAATTCGCGGATCGCTTCGATGAAATAGCCGTTCTCGTAATCTCCGACGGTGCCGCCCACCTCCACAAACACCAGATCCGCCCGCGTTTCCAGGGCCAAGGCGCGCAGCGTGTATTTAACCTCCCCGGTGACATGGGGGATCATCTGCACGTCGCGGCCCAGGTAATGGCCATGCCGCTCGTGCTCCAGAATGCGCGTGAAGATTTGCCCGCTGGTGACAAAACTATGCCGGGAGAGGTTTTCATCCAACATGCGCTCGTAGGTGCCCAAGTCCATGTCCGTTTCCAGGCCGTCGTCCAGCACGAACACCTCGCCGTGGCGAAAGGGATTCAGCGTTCCGGCATCGATGTTCAGGTACCCTTCCATTTTGATCGGCGCTACGCGCAGGGCTTTGTCCTTGAGAATTTTCGCCAGGGAAGCGCTGAAAATGCCTTTGCCCAATCCGCTCATGACGGTTCCGAGGACCACGACGTACTTGCAGCGGCCTTTTTCATAACCTTGGGGATAGGGGCTGTAGAACTCGGTTTCCGGCGAGCTGTGGCCCAGGGAAGCCAGCAGGTCCAACGGGGTATCTTCGCGCATCGCGAACCTCACTCGAGATCATCAGCCGGGATTATACCGACGGCGCGATGCGCTTTCAGCCCGCGTTGCAACCTGGCCAGCGATAGGGATGTGCTTTGCGCATAAACGCGGTGCGGACGGAGAAGCCCATTCGCGACTGGGGGGCCGCCCCAAATGGCGCGGCAGTCCCACCTGCGGCCGTGGGCCTACGATTCCGCACGGCGGTTTTGTCGCCAACCCCGATTGGGGGCTACGGCTATTTTGGCACGCCAGTGATTTATGCCAAATCGAG
>JAJZKJ010000086.1 GCA_021804195.1 Acidobacteriota bacterium | reverse complement strand
TTACGGTATAGGACCGGGGCGGATCATGGTCGCGGCGCTGGAGACGCGGTCCGACTCCGACGGCATCCGCTGGCCGATGGGCATCGCTCCCTTTCATGTGGTTATCACGCCGATCAAATATGAGGGCCGGAGCAAAGACATCGCCGATCGGCTGCATATCGAACTCCAGGAGCGCGGCGTGGATGTACTGGTGGACGATCGCGACCAGCGGCCCGGAGTGAAATTCAAGGACGCCGACCTGATCGGCATACCTTTGCGGATCGTAATCGGTGAAAAAAGCCTCTCCGGCGGACAGGTGGAACTCAAGAGGCGGGAGGAAAAACAGGCGATTCTCGTGGCGCTGGAGAATCTGGCTGATACCGTGACCAACTTGATACGCACGAATGTATAACGTTCGTGTAACCGCAATTCCGGGCGGGCTCCGTGCCCGTCGGTGGGCGCCGGGCCGCGCACGTGGCCGGCCAGAACGATGACAACCGCAAGCAAATTAAAAAGCGAGTGCATGGTGATGTCGGCCCAGATGTTTCCGGTCCGTTCGTAGATGTAGCCCAGGCCGACACCGAGAACAAATAATCCCGGCAACCAGGCCTGATCTCCCGGCATTACGGCGTAATGAACAAGGGAAAACACGGCTGCGGAAATCAAAATGGCCACCCAGCGATCCGCCGGCGATATGTTCCCCTTCGCGACAGGGGCGGGCGAGGTCGCGGGTGACGGGGAATTTCCGGTTTCGGCGAGGGCCGGGGGCGTGGGAATTTTTTCGGGAGCACCCGGAAGGTGGCGTTGCTCGTGACGTATCTTCTCAGCCACAACATCCATGTGGCGCGGTGCACCCGAAAAAAAATCGGCGCCCGTGACCGATGCCGGCGGAGTTTTGGGACAACGGCCGCGGGCTACGGCGCCGGCGATATAAGATTGAAGCAGGCCACGAAAAAAAAGCTCTTCGGAAATGGGAGCGGACACACAGGCCATGAATATCAGCATCAGCAACGGACCCGCCGCCGGGTGCGACTGCATCGCCTTGAGCAATGGATGTTCCGGCGGCGGATGATGAACCAGCCGTTGGTTAAGCTGATAAAAAATCGCCAGCGTGAGATAGAGCACCGGCGCCAGCAGCAGATAGGCCGCCGCGCCGCGCAGGACACCGCCCGGCAAACGGCGCGGCGATATTCCCATCCCCCGCCAGCCGCCATCGAACCTCGCGCGGGCAATCAATATAATGACGATCACGACGACGACCCGGGCGAACGTGTCGAGCAGGAGCGGCGCCCAATGCGTCCAGGCTTTTGGCGAATGGAGATTGCCGGGGGAAAACAGCATGGCCCCGAATATTTCAGCGGCCAAATAAGCCCAGACAACCAGCAGAACATGCCAGATGGTGAGCCGGTTGCGGCGCTGCGGCGCGGAGAGCAGCGGGCGCGACGAAAATACGCCCAGCCAGACCAGGGCCAACACGCTTGAGACAATCAAAAGAAGCGGTATAAAATTTGCGATAACAGTCGCCTCCGTGAAAAAAGGAATCATCCGCTGAATATTCTCCGGCAAATCGTTGAAACGAAAAAGGATGAAATCGCGGCGGCGCGCCGGCAAATCGGCATGGAAGAGCTTGCCGAGAGAGCGCGCCGCGCTCCGGCTGTAAGAAACTTTTTCGCCGCCATTACCCGCCAACCGGCCGGACTGGTCAATGTGATCGCGGAAGTGAAAAAGGCTTCACCTTCGGCCGGAGTGATAACATCCGATTTTGATCCCGTCGCCATCGCCGAAAGTTACCATGCCGCGGGCGCCGACGCGATCTCGGTGCTTACCGATCAGTCTTATTTTCAGGGGCGTCTGGAGTTCCTGGAGCAGGTGCACGCGGCCGTGCCGTTGCCCGTGCTGCGAAAAGATTTCATCATTGATCCGTACCAGGTGTGGGAGTCGCGGGCGGCCGGGGCCGACGCCATTTTGCTTATCGCCGAGATACTCACGGATTCGATTCTGATGGACCTGTTGATTCTCTCGGCCCAGTTGCGTCTGACCGCCCTGATTGAAGTGCATGATCTGGACAGCCTGCTGCGGGTGCGTTCCCTGTTGGGATTTCCGATGCGCAGCTACAGCCTGCTGGGCATCAACAATCGCGACTTGACCACTTTTCACGTCGACCTGGGAACCAGTCTTCGAATGGCGGAATTCGTGCCGGACAAGTCCATCCTGGTGGCGGAAAGCGGCATCAAGAACCAGATGGATGTACGGCGTCTGGCGGCGGCGGGCGTTCAGTCGGTGTTGATCGGGGAAACCTTGATGCGCAGCGGCGACGTCCGTGGCACGCTGGCCAACCTCAAGGGTCTTCCCCACCCGGCTTGACGCGGGGAAATCAAAAAGACCGGCTTCGGCGGGCGGAGCCTAGTGCTCTGTCAGCCGAGAATCTCCGCGGTGGATATATTCTCGTCCCATTATAATGGCGCGGCGCCGCAGCCGAGGTCCTTATCTTTTTTTCCCGCGGCGCGGCGCGCCCCTGGGCGTTTCAAAATGCTTCTGAAACTGCGGCCTGGCGTATGGTGAAACCGGCGGCGGACGAACGGTATCTCCCTTGTCTTCCACGGGAAGAACGGGCTGGTCGATCTTTTCAGGATTGACCCGCGGCGGCACGCCGAAGCGCGTGCCTTCCGGCGATATTTGCCGGGCATGGTTAAAACCTGAAAATCCGCGCGACGGAGGATACTCGCAGCGGCTCCGTTCCGCCCCGACAATGATTTCACAGGCTTCGGCGGGATCGTCGGTGATGCGGAAAATGTTCAGATCCGTTGGATGAATCGTTTGGTAACGTTCGGCCAGGGTAGTTTTCAGCCAGGCGGCCAACCCGCCCCAATAGTCGCGGCCGATAAGCACCAGCGGGCGCGGATCGATCTTCATGGTTTGGATCAGCGTAAGCGCTTCGAAACATTCATCCAAGGTGCCATAGCCACCCGGAAAACACACGATGGCATGGCTGTATTTGACGAACATGGTTTTTCGCACGAAAAAGTAGTGGTGGTTCAAGCTGATGGTTTGATAGGGGTTGGCGTTCTGCTCGTTGGGCAGACTGATGTTCAGCCCGACGGATACGCCGCCGGCATCCTTGGCGCCGGAATTGGCGGCCTCCATGATGCCCGGCCCGCCTCCGGTGATAATGGCAAAATTCCGGCGGGCGAGCATGGCTCCGAGCATACGCGCCTTGTGATAGTAGGGATCGCTGCGCGGAGTGCGGGCCGAACCGAAAATAGTCACCGCCGCTCCCAGGTGGGCGAGCGAATCGAATCCTTCGACGAACTCCGCCATGATGCGGAAAATCCGCCACGTGTCGCGCGCGCTCGGATCGCCCGGAATCATCTCTTCGTGTTCGTAAAGCATGGCCGCGCCTCCGTCAATGCCGCCCGCCTATTATCATGCGAAGCGATATGCCTGGCCAGCCGCCGTCTAAAAGGTATGGGGCCGGGCATCGCTACTGGCAATCAATGACAGGAGTGCGGCAAGATGAAATACGTTCGGTCTCCGGCAACGTCATACGGAAGCGCGGCGCTGTTCCTTTTTCTTTTCGGCCTGTCCGCCATAGCGGGCGGGGTTCCCATGGCCCGGGCCGAAATGAAAATCGCGCTGATTTGTTCCGGCTCCATCACCGACGGCGGATGGAACCAGCAGGGACGAGATGCCATCATCAAGGTGGGGAAAGAACTTCATGCGCATGTTTCCGTTGTGGAGCGAGTTTCGCCCGTTCGCGCGGTCAATGTCATGCGCGATTACGCCATGGAGCATTACAGCCTGGTGATCGGACACGGCTATGAGTTTCTTATCCCGGCCACGGAAGCGGCCGCCCAGGGTGAAGGAACTCATTTCGCCGTCAGCGGCGTCGGCAAAGCGGAACCCAATATTGCGACGCTGGATTTCAATATTTCCGAACCGTCATACCAACTGGGCGTTCTGGCGGCCATGCTCAGCAAAACCGGAAAGCTTGGTTTTATCGGCGGGGAAGCGATTCCTCCGGTAGTCGCCGGGTATCGGGGATTTGTGGCCGGCGCCCGCAGCGTGAATCCACATATTACGGTCGCCCAGGCGTACACAAGCTGGGATCAGCCGGCGCTATCCAAAAGCCAGGCCGAGGCGTTCATTCAGCAGGGAATCGACGTGATTTACCAGAATGTGGATGCGGCCGACCGCGGCGTATTCGAGGCGGTGAAAGCGGCGGATAAAAACCTGGGACCGCACGGCCATCCGGTTTATGTATTCGGCTCCAATCGCAATCAGAACAATAACTCCACCTGCGGCCAATATACGCCGGCCAGCGTGGTGATCCGTTTGGACAAGGCGTTTTTACAAGTTGCCCGGGAAGTGGAGCAGCACCGGTTCCAGCCGGGCGTGATCCGGGAAAATATGCGGAATCATGTATGCGTGCTGGTCTTGAACCCAAAGCTCAAGGGAACCGTCATTACGAAGGCCATGCGGGTCGCGGTGGCGAAAGCGGGCCGGGAACTTCTGGCGGGGAAGATACTCATCCCGGCCGAATAGGAACAAAAGCGGTATTTTTCGAGGACGGCCCCGCAGGGGCGTGCGGTGGATACTTTTGGCCCGTGCACGGGTATGAGCGGGGAGCAAACTTCATGGCTATCGAAGGCGTAGTATAAATAACGATTGTGCGCCGGAGTGTTTTTTTTAGGAGATACATTTATGAAAATTTGCAAGATGCTTATCCGATGTTCGGTTCCATTGGTGACGTTGCTGATTTTCCCGACCCTCAATGGGTGTTCCCAGATGCCCTACCGGACCGCCGCGAATATCAGCGATCATTCGACAAGCGTTCAAAAATCTTCGCAAAAGGTGGCGGGACGTGTGGATCATACCATGGCTTCACTGGCGGCTCTGATTCATAAGCCTTCGGGAAAACTCGGATCGGGGTTTGACCGATTCAGCGGAGAACTCCGTTCACTCAAAACCGGTTGTTCTCATCTCACTGAGGCCATATCAAAAGTGACCGGTGCGCAAGCGAACTATATGGCCGCCTGGGAAAAACAGGTTCAGGGCATTAGCAATCCAGGTATCGCGGCTGCCGCCAAGGGCAATTATCATGCGGCGCAAAGCGATTTCTCACGATTTTCAAAGAGGGCTAAAACCACCGAAACTGCGGGCGGCAAACTGATTGCGTATTTGTACAACATGAAAAAATACCTCGCCTCGGACCTCAGCGCCGGCGGTCTTAAGGGCGCCGCGAAACTTCTGGGTAAAGCGAAGTCCCACGCGGCGGCATTCAAGCACGACCTGGTTAAGCTGGAAGATGATTCCGTACGACTCGCCGGTGATTTGCGGCCCGCCGTCGGGGCGACGTAAAAATGATGGCTATCATCCGATGAGCGCCCGGTCAGTGCGAAACCGGCGTTCCGATCTGCCGGCCGACCTCCTCGAGTTTTTTCTTGAGCATCTCGGCGGTGTTCGCTTCGAGATTCAGCCGCAGCAGAGGCTCGGTATTGCTCTTGCGGACGTTAAACCACCAGGTGTCATATTCGACGGTGATGCCGTCGAGGTAATCGATGGCGGCATCCTTGTAGCGCTCGGCCAGCCGGGCGACGGCGCCATCCTTGTCGGCCACTTCAAAATTGATTTCGCCGCCGCTATGCCAGCGCAAGAGCGGTTTGAGCGCCTGGCTGACCGGGACATCGTAATTGGAAAGCACGGATACGACACAGGCGAAGGCGATGGCGCCACTGTCGCAGTTAAAGTTATCGCGGAAATAAAAGTGACCGGAAAGTTCCCCCCCGAAAACACCCTTGCTGTCGGCGAGGGCCTTTTTCATGAAGGCGTGGCCGACGCGTTCGCGGCGCGGTACGCCTCCGGCGTTCTCGATTTCCTCCCGGACCACGCGGCTGGAGCGCAAGTCGTAAACGATGACGCTGTGCGGATTGCGGCGTAGAAAATCGCGAGCCAGCAGCGCCGTGATGATGTCGCAACGAATCACGCGGGCTTGTTCGTCGACGAAAATGCAGCGATCGGCGTCGCCGTCAAAACACACGCCCAGATCGGCGGCGTTGGAAAGAACCGCTTCCTGCAACTGCCGCAGATTGGCATCCACCAGCGGATTTGGGTCGTGCTGGAAGGAGCCGGTGATCTGGAAGTTCAGCGGAATGATGGTGAGCGGGGGCCGGTCCATAAAGATTTCCGGAATGAATTTTCCCGCCATGCCGTTTCCGGCGTCCACCACAACCTTCAGGGGTCGGGCCGGCTTGAAGAATTTGAGCACGTGCGCCCGGTACGGGGCCAGCAGATCCATTCGTTCGAGCTGGCCGATCTGGGCCGGGGGGTTGCGGCGCAGATTCGAGCATATATGTCTGATTTCCAGCAGGCCCGTGGTTTGGCCGATGGGCCGGGCGGCCAGACCGCTTATTTTGAATCCGTTGTAGTGGGCGGGATTGTGCGATGCCGTGGTTTGAATACCTCCACAGCAACCGAGGTGATTGATGGCAAAATAGATCAGCGGTGTATCAATCAAGCCGATATCAATGCAACCCGTGCCGGTGGAGCGAATACCCTCGATCAACGATTGGCACAGAGCCGGGCTGCTGGGACGCATGTCGCGACCGACCACGAGCATGTTCTTGCGCCGGTCGGCCTTATTCAGACCGCTGAGATTCATTCGCAGAAACTGGGCCGAGGCGTGGCCGATTTTCCACGCCAGCTCTTCGTTGAGTTGATCGGGATACGTGCCGCGAATGTCGTAGGCTTTGAATACCTCTTCGATCATCTGTTTCCTTGCAATCCATGCCACGGTTCAGGCCCCGGCGGCCGTTTCCGCGGCGGCCGTCGCCGCCGCGGCTGCTTGTATATCCGCCGCACCATTTCGCAAACGCTCGTGCGGCCAGGCCGGCGCGCGTCCGAGCACGTCCTCCCAACAGCAGCGGAGCACCTCCGCCACGGACCATGCCTGGGCAATGCAGCCACGGGGTTGATGCGGCGGATCGCCATCGGCAATTTCGCTGATGGAGCCTAACCCCGCCTGGAGCAGATGACCTTCCAGGGGCTGGATAAATTCCCACGCCTGCCGGCGTATTTCCGGAGTTGCGCCATAAGCCCTTACAAAAGCTGTGACGAACGGTCCGAACAACCACGGCCAGACGGTTCCCTGGTGGTAGGCGCGGTCGCGGCTGTTTTGATCGCCCACATAACGACCCTGGTAATCCGGTGAATTCGGCGCCAGCGTGCGCAACCCCAGCGGAGTAAGAAGTTTATCCCGCACCACCGCCAGCGTTTGGCGGGTCTTATCCAGCGGCAGCGGAGAGAAAGGCAAACTCACCGCCAGGAGCTGATTGGGCCGCAGAGAGGCGTCGGGCGCTCCATCGTCGCCGATTACGTCGAAAAGGCAGTTGCCGGCGGTGTTCCAGAACTTGTCCAGGAAACTCCGGCCCGCAAGCCGCGCCAAGCCGAGAAAATCCGCCGCCCGAGCGCCGTCGCCGGCGGCGCCAGCCACCAGCGCCATGATATGCAGGGCGTTGTACCACAGGGCGTTGACTTCCACCGGCTTGCCATAACGCGGCGTAACCACCCGGTCGCCGATCTTGGCGTCCATCCAAGTAAGTTGCACACCCGGCACGCCGGCACGAATCAGGCCATCGGCATCCATGCGAATGCCGTAAAGTGTGCCTTGGCGATAGCACTCAATGATCCGGCCAAGCGGCGCATAGAGATAGTCGCGCAGCAGCGCCAAGTCGTCGGAGTACCGCCAGTATTGATACGCCGCGTGAATGAACCACAGCGACGCATCCACCGTGTTGTAGTCCGGCGCATCAGCGGCGTCGGGAAAACGGTTGGGAACCAGCCC
This sequence comes from Acidobacteriota bacterium, assembly GCA_021804195.1. Next base: position 177 of record JAJZKJ010000086.1, on the reverse strand, counting down.
ATCGCGGATATGATCGGCGAATGATACCAGGATGCTGCGGGCCGCGGCATAGTTCCGCGTCACCAGCGTCAAACCAGCCAGGCTGATAAACGTATCACGGCCCCAGTCCTCGAACCAGGGGTAGCCGGCAATCACGGACGATTTCTCATGCCCCGGCTTTTCCAGATGCTGCACAAG
>JAJZKJ010000085.1 GCA_021804195.1 Acidobacteriota bacterium | reverse complement strand
TTCGAACCGGAGCCGGATCGTCAAGGCAAGTGGGTATACTTTCTTCATAATGCCCATAATGCGCCGGAAAGCCGATAAGGACCGGCGCCTTTACACTACAGCGCGACATCCACCGGGCCGATGTCGCGCTGTAGTTAAATAAATCATCCCTTCGGCGGCGATTGATGTGTGAGGAGAATGAATGCCCAACGCCACGGAAGACTGGCAAGAATGGGTGCGGCGGCACGGCCCGGAATTGCTGGTTTACGCCCGCCAGTTCTTAGCGAGCGCCGCGGATGCGGAGGATGCTCTCCAGGATGGGTTCGTGAGTTTCTGGAAAAAATACGGTGCGGACGGGAGCCCAGCGATGCTCTATGCGTTTGTAAGGGGGCGGGCGATGGATAGGCGGCGGGCGGAACATCGCCGCGGCCGGCGAAATAAGGAACATGCCCGGTCGCCGGAGTTAATTTTCGAACCGGAGCCGGATCGTGTGGAACGCATCCGGGAAATAGAGTCGGCGGTGGCGACATTGGAGTTGCCGCAGCGGGAAGTGTTGACACTCAAGATATGGGGCGGGCTGACTTTCGAGCAAATAGGCCGAACTCTCGGAATCAATCCCCATACGGCGGCGGCGCGCTATCGCTATGCGCTGAGCCACCTGCGAAACAAACTTCATCAGGAAATAATGTATGAATAATGAATTCGCGAAGCTGGAAGCGGAGTTGCGGTCGATCAAGCCGCGGCCAATCGATCCGCGTCTGCTCACACGAATAGATCAAGCCCTTGCCCGGCGCAATCCGCCATGGAAATGGTCGGATTGGCTTTACGCCGCCACCACGGCCGCGGGCGCGGCGGCCGCCGTGGTGATTATTGTACTGTTGGCATCCCAGGGGTTGCCGCGCCGCCCGGCGGGCCATACGGCGCTTCGTGGCGAAATCATCTCCCGTCAGCCGGTGACTCTGGATCAATATCTCGCCATGTTGGAGAGAGAAAACTACGGCCGATCGCTGATGTTTCCCTATCCGAATCAGCGGTGAGGGCCGACCATCGCGGCCGGTAAATCCACGGCCCAAGAGGAGGAATGTTGATGAAATTATGGAGACGGCTGGCGCCCAAACAAATATGGGGGCGGCGCGCTACGATCGCACTATCCATTATCTTGATTTTGCTCGCGGCGGACATGATATGGGTGCGCCTCTGGCGGATCATTCCCATTGGTTACGACACCACGCGGCTGACCGGGCCTTTGCGCCCGAACGGCACGGTAAATTACACTGCGGAATTAAATCGTATTAATAGCGCCGGGGTTACACCAAAAAACAATGCGGCTCCCCTGCTGATTGACGCGATGGGGCCTAAAGCATTAATCGGCTCGGCCCGCGATCACCGTGCGATTTACAAGATGCTGCAGATGGCCCCGCCGCCCGCCCATGCTCAATTCGTAACATCCTATTACCGATGGCTTCACAACCATACACACTATTACCAATGGCTTCGCAAACATGTAGTGACAGCGGAACAATGGAAACTCCAATCGTCCGTGGCCGTCTCTTTATTGTCGCATCGGCCATGGACCGCCGGACATCGTCCCCTGGTTGCGGCCTGGATTCGTGCGAATGCCGCGCCGCTGGCCCTATTGCAAAAAGCGAGAGCTTTTCCCCGTTACTTCATTCCCCACATCCATATTATCCCAATTTATTTTAATTCGCCATCAGTGAGATCCCCGCTCTCTTTCGCCTTGGCTGAAGCTGCGACGACCCGGGCAATGATGCGGCTCGGCGCGGGCAATATCCGTGGCGCCTTGGCGGATCTAGCCGCCGTGCGCCATTTGATCCACCTGCTTGACCAGGGGGGGCAGATTCTGTGGTGGACACACTGGATTGAACAAATTTGCCAGCAAGATGAAGCGGCGTTGGCGAACTCAAAAGAAATATCACGTGGTCAACTCGAATCGTTGCTGGCCGAATTTGGTTCCCGGCCCAGGCTACGACGGCCAATGGACACGTATGGGCTAAATGTGCGATATTTACGATATTCGAGGCTGGCATTTCTCATGGCCGCCGCACGGACAGGTTTGCGCACGTGCTTTTATGAAACCAATCATTGGGGCAGCCCATTTTGGAACGGCCCGAGACATGTCCCTTTCTGGCGGAACATGTTGTTGGACGCCCTGGTTCCAATTGATTTTCCGGCTCTCATGCGCCGCGTCAATACGATAGATGATCAGCTAAAGGCGGCGTGTCATAAACCAACGTATCGGCAGCGCGCGGCGGCTCTCTCGGCGATTGCTCCGATGATTTCATGGAAGCAACGCATAGAATCATATAATAATGGTAACATAGTTTCAAAAATATTCCACCCGCCGGGAATTCTAATTTACCTCTTTGCTCCATTTGCTCCATACTACGCGGAGAACCTGAACGATATGCACGAAATGTACATCATGCGGCGCAACCTCACGATCCTCGCCATCGCCCTGGCTATTTATAAAAGGGACCATGGCCGGTACCCCCGGCGCCTTGCCGCGTTGGCGCCACAGTATGTCAAGGCTATTCCATTGGATGGTTTTGTGGATAAGCCCCTGACATATCATCCGCGGGACCATGGTCAGTCGTTCCTGCTCGAGAGCGCCGCCCGCAAGCGTTGGCCAGGTGCTGGTGGCTTCATAATCCATGGCGGCCGGCCCTTTCCTGCCGGCCCCCACCGGTAATTCATGAGCTGGCTGGACGTCTTGGCGACAACAATTTATGTTGCCGGTTTTCCCTGGGTTCCTCGAAATGATTGCCGTACTCGCACTGCCGCGGCGTTATTCCAGCCGGCACCAGAGGCATTTCAGATAGAGGCCTTCCAGGAAATCGTTCATGACGGGATGGTCCGGCCCGGCGCCGGAAATGCGTATGATCTGCACCCGGCGCTGGGCGCTGCGCCCCGCTCCGCGGATGACGTTTAGAAACTCGGCCTGGTCCAACAGCCCGCTGCACGAGCACGTCAACAGCAGGCCGCCGGGGCGCACCACGCCCATCGCCAGTTTGTTCAAATCGAAATAGGCCTGCCGGCCTTCGCTGAAATCTTCCCGGCGGGCGATGAGCTTGGGCGGATCCAGTATCACCACGTCAAACCGGCGATTGTTCCGCCCCATCTGCCGCAGGTAGGGAAAACCGTCGGCATAGACCGTTTCATAGCGATTGGCGGGGAAGCGGTTCAGATTCGCATTGCGGCGGGCCAGTGCGACGGCTTTTTCGTCCAGATCGACGGCGGTGACCGCGGCGGCGCCTCCCAAGCCCAGGGCGTAGATTCCGAATCCGCCCGTGTAACAGCATAAATCCAGCACGTGCGCCGCGCGTGTGAAAGCGGTCAGGGCGAAGCGGTTTTCGCGCTGGTCGCAGAAAAAGCCGGTCTTATGGCCGCCGGCCAGATCGATCTGAAACCGCAGGTTGTGTTCGGTGATCACGGCCGAATCGCGCGCGTTGGCGCGGCCCGGGCCGATATGGAACCCTTCCGCCCGCTGGATGGAATCATCGGCGCGAAAAATCACCCGTTCAATTGACGGCAGCGACCGCAAGGCTTTTTCAATTTGCGGCGCGCGCTGGAACATGGCCAGCGAGAAAAGTTCGACCACCGCCACGTGATGAAAAACATCGACGATCAGCCCGGGCAATCCGTCGCCCTCGGCATGAATCAGGCGGTAGGCGTCGGTTACTTTTTCCAACTGGAGCACATCGCGCCGCAGGGCCGCGGCTTCGGCCACGCGCTGTTCCAGGAAAGTTTCATCAAGCGGCACATCGCCAAAGCCAAGCATGCGCAGGGCGATTTGTGATTTTCGATTCAAAAACGCCGTACCGAATACGGCGCCATCGCGGTCGTACACCTGGACCAGATCACCATCGCGGGCGCGGGGATCGATGCGCCCGACCATTTTGCGGAACAGCGCGGCGCTGAAGGCGGCGTTGCGCAACTGGACCCAGGGCAGAGGACCGCTGGGCTGGAGCGGCGCCATGCGGGCCTGGGCGCTGATGATTTCCCGCTCGCCGGTGGCGGCGCCTTGGTCGGATAGTTGATCCATTCGTTACGCCGCCGTGTTCGGTTCCACGTGCCGCACGGAAAGCAGAATGATCGCCGCGAGCACCGCCAGCAAAGCTGCGTAACCGTAAGACCATGCCCACGTCTTGCCGATATATAAAAGGCCCATGATCAGGTTGGCTGCAAAAAGCCCCACGCTGCGCGTGGCGGTGAGCGCTCCCATGCCTCCGCCGGCGGTCGCACCAGCATGTTTCATTTCCGCCCCGGGCAACGTTTGGACAAACGCCCGTATCTCATCACGTACGCGGCGGTAATGGGTCAGCGCCTCTTCTTCGGTTCCGGCGCCGGCGGCGAGTCGCGGCGGATCGTCGAAGCCGGCATGAAGCACCGTGGTTTTGCGGCCCAGCCAGGCCGGGCAGGTTTCCTGCGCATGGCCGCACACGGTGATCACGGCGTCAAAGGGCACGTCGCGCAATTCACCGACGGATTTGGAGCGCTGCGCACGGATGTCCACGCCGGCCTCGGCCATCACCCGGACCGCCAGCGGATCCAGGCCGTGGGGTTCGATCCCGGCGGAATAGGGTTCCAGCACGTCGGCCTTGAGTTTTCTGGCCCAGCCTTCGGCCATCTGGCTGCGGCAGGAATTGCCGGTGCACAGAAAGAGGATTTTCAAGCGGCGGGTCACCGGCGGCCTTCTCTCTTTTTGCATACGCATAAGCATATATAATTTCCGAAAATACTACAATTTTCGGCCGCGTCCCCGCGGCGGGCAACGGCGCGCGCCGCGGTCAAGCTCCAGCTCCGGAGCGGCGCCAAAACAATTTCTCAGGCATTGGAGCAGGCTTTCATGAAACCGCCCCCGGGCGGTTCTCAGCCGGTAATGCATCCACAACCCCTCCCGGCGGGCTTGCACCAGCCCGGCCCGCCGCAGGTAGGCCAGGTGACGGGAAATTTTCGGCTGCGACATGTCCAACACGCGCATGATGTCGCAGACGCATAATTCGCCGCCCAGAAGAAGATGCAATATGCGCAGCCGCGTGCGGTCGGAAAACGCCCGGAACACGCGGTCGGCGGAGGGTAGGGGAGTCGCCATCTTCATACACCTGTAGTATATATGCTCGAGCGGATATAGTCAAGTCGGTGACCCGGCGAGCCACCGTGCCCGTATGGATACCGGGGGGTGTTTTCTCCCGCCCGTTTCTTTGTGATATTCAGCAACGGTTTGAAGATACCTGGCCGCCCGCAGTATGGAAATGAGAACCGGTGACGCCAGCGAGTGTCACCCCTCATGGCGGAGTCAACGTCTTTGACGGGCCGGCGGGACCGGTGGCCGGAGCGGGCAGAAAGGCCGCCAGCGGCGTAATATCCGGATTGGGTTTGGCCCCCTGTTCGAGCAATTGCCCGACCGCGATACGGGCCAGAGTGCGCCGGATACGATCATGGCGCGTCACGGGACTGACCAGAAAGGCGCGGTAATGACGCAGGGCGGCGAAGAGAATGCGGTCCCGCAGAATCCCCCAGGGCAGCGGCCGCGCCGCCCGGGCCAGCAGCCGGCCGGCTTGGTAATCGGCGTCGACAGCGGTTCGGCTCGTTTTGAGGGTACGATCCAGGGCGGCGATCGGGCCGGCGGGCCAACGGCGCAAAATCCGCGTGCGCAGTTCCGGCCGCGGCTCAATAAAGCGGGCATAAAGATATATATCCATTGCCGCCGCGGGGTCGGTCCATCTCCGCCGCCACCGGGCGGCGAGAAAATCAATCATCTCCCGCGTCTGGCGAACGAGAATCCGCGCCGTGCCCATGGCGGACAGGAGAGACGGATCCGCCCGCACCCCAAGAGTTTCGTGGATTACCAGCAAACGAACCACACGCTGCGCCGCGGCAAGTTGGCCGGCGGACAGAAGTTCCATGACGAGCTGCGTATTGGCGGCCTCGGCTAGTTTGTCATAGCGATCGCGGTCCGCCGGCGGCATGGTCCGCAGATAGGCCGCATCGTTGCACATCGTCCAGATTGGCGCCACTTGCGCCGGATCTTTCAGGTTGGAGTTTTGCAGATACAACGTCAAGGCCCGCTGGGCCAGGGGAGCGCCGCTCCACCAGCGGAAAGCCAGGGCGAACGCGCGGATGCACAAGAGACGTCGATAGCCGCGATCATGGGTGGCCTGGGCGCGGTTAAGCATTTTCCGGGCCAAGGCGATGCGCCCCGCCGGGCCTTGGAGAATGACAGCGGCGGAGGCGGCGGCGAATTCGCGCCGGAACCGATCCCATGCCCGCAGGTGATAAACGGGTTGGCAGCCCGGTGGGGCGACAGCCGGCTTCCCGGGCGAGAGCGAAAGATCGGGCCAGAGTCCGGCGAGTCGCAGTGGCGGTGGCAGCAGTTGCTTATAAGAGTCGGGCAGGGCCGCAGCGGCTTGCAAGACGCCGGAGCCGCCCGGAAACAACCGCAAGCCGACAACGAGCCAGAGCACAGCGCGGCCATGCCGGAAAAAGACCGTTCTTGTTCGGAACCAGCCACCTGCGGAAACCCATATATGAGCATTGTTCACGTTCCAGGCCTCCATGCCTCCGTGGGAAAAGCAATACCTATTATCGAAATCCGCCGCGCGCCGGCAAGTGGAAGGGGGCAGGGCATTTTTTTCGGGAGCGTCCCGAATATGGCTCTAAACACCGCCATACTCTTCGCCGCAACATTCATGTGGCGCGGGGCTTGCGAAACAATTTCCGCACCCGCGGCCGGATTCTGTTTATGATCAGCGCGGTTTGCGATAAACCGGCGCGTGATATAATCGCCGACTATCTGGAACGGCGAAAAAATATGGGGTGTACGAAGAATGAGGAGTATGGGGCTGTTGAACCGCCGTGCCGGCTTTACCTGGAGATACCGATGACACAAACCTCGAACCAGACCAACCCGCAAACCCGAACCCACTGGCTCAATCGCGAAGTGCTGTTGCTTTCATTCTCCGCCTGTTTTGCCGACTTGGGCTACCAGGCCGTGCTGGCGATTTTCCCGCTTTTTCTGGTCTGGAGTCTGCACGCCCACGTGTGGCTTTTCGCTCTGGCCACCGCCATCAGTTATGGACCGGGGGCCATATTCGGACTGGTCGGCGGAAAACTGGGGGACCGCTTCGGACACAAACGCATGGCCATCGGAGGCAATCTGCTGATTCCCCTGCTGTCGCTTTCCGGCCTGGCGAGTATTCCCGCGGCGGCGATCGCGCTATTCTCCGGCGGCTGGTGGGCGCGGAATTTCCGTTCCCCGCCGCGGCGCACCATGATGACCCAGGCCGCCAGCCCGGAAAATCGCGCCCGGGCGTTCGGATTTCTCCACGCCCTGGACATCGGCGGCGGCTTTCTGGCCGCCACGGGAACCATGCTTTTGCTGTGGTCCGGCATGCCGCTGCGGCATATTTTTCTTATTACCATTATTCCCCTGCTGATTTCCAGCCTGGTTCTGAGTTTTGCGCGCACGGGCGCGGCGCCGCATGCCGGAACAAACGGCAATTCCTCCGGCACACCCGCGCCGCCGGCGCCGGCGGTCATGGATCCGAAACATCGCTCACTGTATCGCCGGCTTTTGCTCGCGACGGCTCTCTACGGTTTCAGCTCATTTAGTTTCGGTTTCCCGATCCTTACGGTGTATCAGAGCCTGCAAAACCGGCCGATGGCGGTGCTCGCCTATGTCGTTTTTTTTGGAATTTCCGCTCTGACGGGTCTGCTGATCGGCCGGACGGCCAAACGCAGCGTGCCCGCGCTGGCGCTGGGGGGTTACCTGCTCGGTGGTGTGGCCGCGGCGGGAATGGCGGTGGTATGGGCCACCCATCTGAATCCCGTGTTGTTTTACCCGGTGGTGGCGCTGATGGGCCTGGCGCTGGGTGTCATTGAAACTCTCGAGCCGACGATCATCTCGCTGATTATGCCCGTGAGCCGCACCGGCGGAGGCATGGGAGCGCTCACCGCCACGCGCAGCGTGGGGCTTTTTGCAGCCAACCTGATCATGGGCCTTTTATAT
>JAJZKJ010000084.1 GCA_021804195.1 Acidobacteriota bacterium | reverse complement strand
GCGAACACGCCGCACAAAAAAACCAAACCTGTCCAAGATGCGCCGCCGCCTGCGGGCAATCATCACCGAGTTAAATCGAAACGAGCGAGTGCTGCAGGCTGTCGGACTGATGCCGCCGCCGGAAAGCACGCGCCGCACCACCGCGGAGGTCGGAAAATGACTGACCTGTTGCACACGCCGCCGCCGCCAGAGCCGCCATTGCTTGTTGACTCGCGCGAGGCCTGCCGCCTGCTGTGCATTTGTCCGCGCAAACTTTGGCAGCTTAGCGCAGATGGCAAACTGCGGGCCGTAAAAATCGGGCGCATGGTTCGGTACTCGCGTCAAGATTTGATGGATTTCATCAACGCGCAGCGACAAACCGCGCCGGCGCAAGCGTAAAAAAGCCCGGAGGCTTGCCGGCCTGCCGGGCCAAAATCGAGGAGTACGCATGAGAATACCGCCAGACGATTCCGCCGCCAAGGCCGAGCGCAAAATCCCAGCCGCCCCCGAAGCCGAAGCCATGCTGCTAACCAGCGTTGTCGCCGAACCGGCTCATTATGACTGCGCCGTAGAGGCCGGCGTTGTGTTTGGATCGTTTTCGGTTCCAGAACATGCGAACCTTTGGGGAGCAATGCAGAGCCTTCGCGCGGATGGCAGGGAGATTGAGCCGACCTCAATTAAAAGCCTGATGGAGTCGCGCAACGCATGGGGCTACATCGCACATGATATTGTTGCAAATGCCTGCGGCGACAACGCCTTGCTGATGCGAAACAAGTTTTACGCCACGTTGCCTGACGTGCTTGCCGCACACCAGAGGCGCGAGCTTATTCGGCTGGGGACTTGGGCGGCAGACGCGGCCTTTGCGGGCGGCGAACCATCGGCTATTGCGGAGCGCCTTGTTGCCATAAGCGGTGCAGCGCAAACACCTAATGACGCGCTTCGCCTTCTGGACATGAAAAGCATGCGAGAGCACCGCGAGCCGCAGCCGTGGCTTTGTGATGGAATCATTCCGCTAGGCGCTGCAACGCTGTTAGCCTCGCACGGCGGCATCGGAAAATCAGGCTTAATGCTTCAACTTGCCGCCGCAGTATCCGTCGGCCTGGAGTTTTTGCGGTTCAGGGGCGAGCCGGCGGAAGTAATATTTTTTAGTGGCGAGGATAGCGACAGAACGATTTTCACGCGGTTGAATCGCATGGGCGACGCTTGGGGCGTGAATGTATTTGAGCGGCTGCACGTTGTTGACGCACAAGACAATCCAACGCTTTATGCCTCGCCAGATAGGTATTCGCCTGGCGCTGTAACGCGGCGGTTCATGCGGCTGCAAAAACTCGCCGAACAAAAAAAGCCAAAACTAATTGTTATTGATAATGCCAGCGATGTTTTTGACGCCGACGAAAATTGCCGGCGCGAGGTTCGCGCTTTTGTGCGGGCGATTGGCAAACTTGCCGCCAAGGCCGATGCGGCCGTAGTGCTTCTGGCGCATATCAAGAAAGCGGCCGCCGTGGCTGATGATGGTCAAGGATTTAGTGGAAGTACTGCATGGCACAATTCATGCAGGAGCCGGCTGGCTCTCATCGGCGGCGAAGACGGACAACTTGAACTGCGACACCAAAAGTCGAACTTTGGCGCGATACAAGAATCGTCCTGGCTGATGTATGACGCACCAAGCGGGCTTTTCACTGAGCGCATGCCGGGGCCATTTGCAGCCGGCAGTGGCACAATACCGCCGGCGGCGATTCTGGCGGTTCTGCAAAAAGTGATTGCGATAGGCCGCGTAATTCCTGCAAATATGGCAGCACCTGTTGGTGCTTTTGCTGTTTGCCGCGCGCATCCGGATTTCCCAAAAACACTTAAACGCCGCGACTTCGACGCCTTGATTATGCGGCTGGAATCTGACGGGTTCATTCGGCAGGAAAGCTTTCAAAAAAGCCGGAAGCATCACGCAACCGAGATATGGCAGATTACGCCTGCCGGCGAGCTTGCCCTGGGAACGGCCGGCAAATGATTGCCGCTGCTGCCGCTGCTTGCCGCCACTAAAGCTGCGGCATAGGGCGGCAAACCGCCGCCCCTATATAGCGGGGGGTTATAGGGGGAAGATGCGGCGGCATAAGCTGCGGCAACAGAAAGGGTAGATTTATGACTGAACCGCAACGCCAGTTTACTTTCTTGCGAAAGCCGCCGCTGCCGGTCAAGCCGCAAGCGCCCAAGCCGCTGGCTGAAAGCTGGACGGTTACTTTTGAACCGATGCCTGATGCTGTGCCGCCGATTATCCGAATCCGAAAACTGCTCAAAGCCGCCGGGCGGTTCTATCGCCTGCGGGCACGCCTGGCAGCGCCCCTACCGCCTTCATCAACAGCCATTGCTGAACCGCTAAACGCCGATGCACACCGGGGGCCGCAATGAATCCGCTTAGACCATATTCAACGCTTGTACTTCGCCAGCAACGTAACCGCGCCCGGCGGTTGTTGGCCGACTGGGGCGGTTCGCGCACGGGCGAGCGGTTCCTGGCCGCACAAATAAGCCGGCTGACGGACGAAATAAACCATCGGCAAGCTATCGAGCGGCGACAAGGCCGCCTCTTGGCGAAATTGCGCTGCCGTGTTGCCGCCAGAACCGTTGCGCCGCTTGCACCGCCGGCCGCCAGTGCAACGCCAAGCCCTGAACCGACTATCCGGGCGTCCAAACCGGCAAACGGCCCGCAAACGGCGTTTAATGAAGCCGTGTAGACGAAAATATGGCTACAAACCACGAAAGGGGCGAAATATGCTTTGCAAAGACTGCCTGACGCCAACCCTCGACTGTTGCGGGCGATGCCATAAGCCGGCCTGCTGGCGTCATGGGACGAAACTTGGCGAACACTTTATCTGCCGCCAGTGTCTACGGTTAATGCCGCAAGCCATTGTCCGCCGGATGGCCGAACCACCTAAACGCCTTGGCCTGATGCCGGCCTTGGCCATGCTCATGGCAAGCAGCAAGGTTCAACCGTTATTGACCGTGGCGAAAATATTTTTGTGAGCGCTTGACAAGACAATGGCGATATAGGATAATAATACGCATGGATACAAAACTTGAAAAGACTTTGAAGTCGGCGATACGCGCAAGCGGCCTATCCCATTACCGAATTGGCACGGATACAGGCGTTTGCCCACGAAGTATTGACCGGTTTATGAATGGTACAACCACCTTGCGATTAGATATTGGCGGCAAGATTGCGGCCTATCTGAACTTGGAACTTGTTGAGCGAAAGGGTTAATCATGGCAAGCGTATCAAACGACGGCAACGGTCTACGGCGTATTCAATTCATGCTTAATGGCCAACGCCGGGCAATTCGCCTTGGGCAGTGTAACGCCAAAGATGCCTCTACAATCTGCGGGCATGTTGAAGCCTTGCTGTCGGCCAAGTTATCCGGCCAGCCTGTTGCCGCGCTAACCGCCGCATGGATTGGCGCTCTTGGCGATACGCCGTTTGGCGATATGCTGCACAACCGCCTTGCCGCCGTGGGCCTTGTGGAGCCGCGCCAAGCCGCCGTATCGGCGACACTGGGCGAACTGCTGGCCAAGTACGAGGAACTGCAACTATCGCACGCCAAGCCGGCAACGGCTATCTTCTATGGCCATACCAAGCGTAACCTTATTGAACACTTCGGAGAGCAACGCACATTGGCCAGTATCACGCCGCTTGACGCCGACGGCTTTCGCGCGTTCTTGAAAAGCCAAGAACTTGCGGCGGCGACGATTAACCGCCGTATCGTGGCGACAAAAACTCTTTTCCGCCGGGCCGTGCGCTGGGGCATGATTACGACCAACGCTTTTGACGGCGTTGTCGGCGGCAACTCGGCCAACGAGGCACGCAAACACTTTGTAAGCCAAGCCGATACCCTGAAACTGCTTGACGCCTGCCCAAGCCCTGAATGGCGGGCACTGGTGGCCTTGAGCCGCTTTGGCGGTCTACGGATACCCAGCGAGGCCGACGGCCTGACGTGGGCGGACGTGAATTGGGAAAAGGGCACGTTACACGTCAAAAGCCCGAAAACCGAACATCATGCCGGCCAAGCAAGTCGCACCGTGCCGCTATTCCCTGAACTCCGCAAGGCCCTGCTGGAAGCGTTTGAAGCCGCCGAGCCGGGCGGCGAGCCGTGGGTAATCGCCAAGCACCGCGGCGCTGGCGTCAATCTTCGCACGCAACTTGAGCGGATTATCTTGCGGGCCGGCCTGACGCCTTGGCCAAAGCTATGGCACAACATGCGGGCGAGCCGCCAGAGCGAACTCATGGCCGAATACGACCTAAGCACCGCCTGCCGCTGGCTGGGCAATTCGCCTACCGTGGCGGCACGGCATTACGCCATGAGCACCGATACCGACGGGGCATTTAACCGGGCCGTTGCCGGGCCAGAAAGTACGCCTGTAGAGGCGGCGCAGAAAGCGGCGCAGTATGGGGCTGTTTTGCCCAGCATTGCCTCGCACGCCGAGAGCGACGATATGCAAAAACCCCAGTATTTACCGGGCAATGCTGATACATGCGAGAGTATACATATGGAGATACTGGGCGTTGAAGGACTCGAACCTTCGACCTTACGGGTGTGATCCGTACGCTCTAACCAACTGAGCTAAACGCCCGCTCAATTCCCTGAAAAATACCACCCCACACGCCCATATGCAAGCATTGACCTTGCCGCCAAACCCGTTTAGCATCGCCTCTCTGTTTTTGGAGGCCTTGTGAACGCTACTTTCTCCGCCCGTAATGTTGCCGGCAAATTCATTGTCCTCGACGGCATTGATGGCTGCGGCAAGAGTACCCAACTGCACATGCTCCAAACCATGCTCGAACAGCTCGGCGCTACGATCCTCTGCGTACGCGAGCCGGGCGGCACCGCCATCGGCGAACACATCCGCGAACTGCTGCTTAGCTCCAAAGGCGAAGGCCTTAACATGCGGGCTGAAATGCTCCTTTACATGGCCAGCCGGGCACAACTCGTCGGCGAAAAAATAGGGCCGGCCCTCGCGGCGGGGCAAACCGTGCTTTCCGACCGCTATGTCAGCAGCACGCTCGCCTACCAAGGCAGCGCCGGCGGCTTGGCCGTAGACAGCATCATGCACGTCGCCCAGGCAGCCGTTGACGGCACCTGGCCCGACTTAACCATTATCCTCGACCTCCCGCTTGAAAAAGCCATGACGCGCCTGCAATCGCCCGGAAAGTCCGCAAGGAAAAAGCAGCCTCCGCAGCCCGGTCTCTTTCAAGACCGCATTGAGCAGCGTCAACACAATTATCATGAACTGGTGCGACAAGGATTTTTGGAGCAGGCCAAAGATTACAGCGATCGCTACAAAGTGGTATCAGCCATTGGCACGCCCGAAGCCGTTTTTCAGCGGGTGCAGGCGGCCGTATGCGAATATTTTACCGGCGGTTAAGCCAGCCGCCGATGCCAGAAACCGATTAAGCCGCGCAATATTCCCACCCTCAAAAACCCAAGCCGCAAGCATCAATACCACGCGGCTTAACTTCCTAAAGCCCTCTCGGCGGCTTTGCGCATAACCTCCACCGGCGGAGCCATGCCTGTAAAGCCCTTAAACTGTTCCATTGCCTGGCCCAGCAGCATATCCAACCCATAAATCACTTTGGCGCCCGCCGCCCGCGCCTGGCGCAGCAGCCGCGTTTCGTGTGGGTTGTACACGGTGTCAAATACCAACTGCCCCGGCATAATCGCAGCACCTTCCGGCAATGGCGACGCGTTTATATTCGGGTGCATACCCACCGGCGTACAATTGACGATCAGCCCAAATTCCGCCGGCTTAAAGTCATCGAGCGACTTACTCCCCAGCGCCATCGAATCGCCGCCCATCGCCTTAACTAACTCCGCCCCACGCGCGGCTGTGCGATTAAAAACCGTCACCGGCCAATTCATCTCTTTTAAGGCGTAAACCACAGCACGCGCCGCACCACCAGCGCCAAACACCGCCGCACGCTGGCCGGCAAGTACCGGCGGCTTCGCACCAGCCAATGCCGCGCGTATGCCGTCAATATCGGTATTAAGGCATCGCCCCGGTCTGTTCGCCTGCGAAAACAGCAGCGTGTTGGCAGCGCCAACGGCCTCAGCAGCCGGCTCCACCGTTAAACCTCTCTCGCGGGCGTAGCGCAAAGCATTTTCCTTATGCGGAATCGTCACGCTGCAACCGCCAAAATGCAGCCCCGCACAAGCCCGCAGGGCATCTGTCGTCTGCACAAATACGCGATAGTCCGGCTCGATGGGTAAAGGAATATAACAGCCGTTAAAATTTACCGCCGCAAAGCCCGCATTATGAATGGCCGGGCTAATTGAATGTCCCACCGGCCAGCCTGCCACGCCAAAAACGCGCGTCGCCGCATCGTGCCGCTGCACGCCATAAGTTTCGCGCAACACCGGCAGCGCCAACTGCCCGGGAGCGCTGCCCGCCACATCAGCTAGCGCGGCAAAGTTATAGGGAGCGCCAAACTTGCCCGCCAGCAGGCGCGTTATAGCGCCCATTTCGCCCATGGCCAGGCTCAGCAGCGGCCGCGCATCCTGCCGGGTATGCACGCCGTACAATTCCAAGGCCCGAATGGCATCTGCCAGCGAACGCGCCAAAAAAACCATTTTAAGCCACGCCGCCTGAGAAACCGCCTGCAGCCGCCTTAGCCGTTGCGGTAAATCCATCGGCACACCTGAAAAGTCATGTGCCGAAACCACCAGCTGCGCGCACCCATTTTGGCTTGTGCCAGCCTGCCCGTTAAACCACCCGGCCACCGCCTGCCGCAATCCCGCCGATTGCTCAATTGCCTGAAGCTCAATGTCTAGAAAGTCTGCCCCGCAGCCAAGAGCATGTTCAAATAACCGCACGCGGTCATCATCACTGAGGTCACACAACCCACCCTCCCATCTCGGGCGAATGGTTACCATGGTCAACAATTGCTGGCCATCGAGCTTGCGAGCCGCCTTTACCGCGTTAATGGCGGCTGCAATTAATTCTTTATCGGCGATGTCCGCACGCAGCTCAATCATGTCGGCGTCCAACGCAGCCGCCGCCTCTATCTGCTCGCGCCAAGGCCGCGTGGCCGCGTGTGCCGGCACAAAAATCGGAACCGTCAGCCGCGTCATGCCTGTACCCCCGCTTTATTTGCGTTGCGTGCAGATTTTTTCCTGTCCCGCGAAGGGGCCTTTTTCTTAAGCGCAACCTTGGCAACGTTGGAGTCTTTGGGCAAGGCAACCAGCGCCGGCCGTTTGCCTCTCTCCAGCATTTTAAGCACCTGCAAATTAACCGCATCCCAAGCTTGGCCGTCAGGCGCCACGCCCTTGGGCGTTTCAAGTATCTTGGGCGTACTCTTAAAGCGTTTATCACGCACAATAACACCGAAGGCATCCAAGCCTACATAACCGTGTCCAATATGCGTGTGCCGATCCACCCGGCTGCCTAACTCCCGGCGGCTGTCGTTGAGGTGAAATACCCGCAGCCGCTCCAAACCAATATGCCGGTCAAACTCGCAAAGCATGGCCTCGGCGCCGCGCCGCGTGCTAATGTCGTAACCTGCGGCAAGCACATGGCAGGTATCAAGGCAAATGCCGATACCGGCGGCATTACCCACCGCTTTAATCACCTGTGCCCAATGCTCAAATCGCCAGCCCAGCGATGCGCCCTGGCCGGCGGTTGTTTCAAGGCACAGCACCACATCGCGCGGAGCCTGCGCTATAACTTTATTGAGCGAATCGGCAATGCGCGCCAGGCCCACCTCTTCACCGTCGCCGCCATGCGAGCCGCCATGCGTTACAAGGTATTTGATGCCCAGTTGCGAGCATCGCCAAAGCTCCTGCGAAAAGCTGGCGATGCTTTTTTGGCGCAGCGCCTCGTCACCCGAAGCCAGATTAATCAGGTACGAGTCGTGCGCGACCATGTCTTTAAAGTGCAGCGATGCCGCCTGCCGCCGGAATGCGGCAATCGCGTCAGGTTCCAGCGGTTTGGCCTGCCATTGCTGCTGGTTGCGCGTAAACACCTGCACAGTGTCAAGTTTGAGACCAGCCGCTTCATCAAGGGCATTGTTTAAACTGCCGGCAATCGAAAGGTGCGATCCGTACATCAGCTTGCCGCCCCGCCATCCACCGCATTGCTGTCATTGC
>JAJZKJ010000083.1 GCA_021804195.1 Acidobacteriota bacterium | reverse complement strand
GGGTGGAAAGCGGCCTGGAACAGAAAGAAGACGAGCGGGATTTTGTGCTGTGGAAGGCGCATAAGCCGGGCGAGCCATCATGGCCCAGTCCCTGGGGGCCGGGACGGCCGGGCTGGCATATCGAATGCTCGGTGATGGCGATGCACTACCTGGGCGCCAGCTTCGATCTGCACGCGGGCGGGGCGGATTTAGTCTTTCCGCATCACGAAAACGAGATCGCGCAGGCCGAGGCGGTGACCGGCGAACGCTTCGTGCGGCACTGGTTCCACGTCGAGTTCCTCCTGGTGGAAAGCGAGAAGATGTCGAAGTCGCTGGGCAACTATTACACCGTGCGCGATCTGATCGCGCGCGGGGTCAAGCCTTCGGCGCTGCGTTATCTATTGGCCTCGGTGCCGCCCCGCCGCTCGCTGAATTTCACTCATGAGGGATTGGAGCAGTCGGCGGCGGCGGTGGAACGGCTGACCGGGTTTCGCGGCAGGCTGCGGCGAAACGGAGAAAATCAGCCACCGGCGGGGGCAGACCGGGCGGTCGAGTGGGTCAGAACGGCGCGGGAAAATTTCCGCGCCGCGCTGGCGGATAATCTCAACACCGCGGCGGCGCTGGGCGCGGTTTTCGAGATGGTCTGGGCGGGCAATGCCGCGCTGGACGCGGGTGAAATGACAGCTCAGGCCACCCGGGCCGCATTGGATTTTCTGGCTTATTTTGACGGTATTTTCGGCGTGCTGGGCGATGAGGATCAAGCCCGTCTGGCAGCCTATGCCCTCGGCACCGGACTGGAATTGTCCGCGCCGGCGCTGGATATGGCCGCAATCGAGGCCAGGCTGGCCGAGCGCGCGGCGGCGCGGGCGCGCCGGGATTATTCCCGCAGCGATGAGCTGCGCCGGGAATTGGAGCAATTAGGCGTGGTCATTGAAGACGTTAAGGGCGGGGAACAGAAGTGGAGAGTAAAGAAGTGATTCCAGGTCTCGCATCCCAGGTCCAGAATTGAGCGGCTGCGCTGCCGCTGGCCGCAATCGGCATTCTTGTACTTTCCTCTCCGGGCAGAGCTGCATCCGTATAAAGCAGAATGGATACGGAGAGCATAGGGGAGTATTCCGTTCGCTGCATTCGCGAATGGGGCGACTTTGTGCGTCTGAAGCCGGAATGGAATGAGCTGGCGGCCCTGCATCCCTGGGGCGCTTATCTCAGCCATGACTGGTTTCTGCAATGGTGGAAGTCTTTCGGCCAGGATCAGTTTCTGATCTGCCAGATTTATAACCGGCAACAGACGCTGGGCATTATTCCGCTGCGGCGGGGTTGGCGCAGGGGCGCCCGGCGGCTGGCGCTGATGGCCAACGAACATACTCCGCGCATGGACTGTCTCTGCCGCCCGGAGGCGGCGCGGAGTGTTTTGGGCCGCATGTGCCGCCATCTGACGCGGCATCATGCCTGGGATGTATTTGATCTGGCGCAACTGCCGCGGCGGAGCGCCCATCTGTTTTGCATCATGGCGGGAGAGGCCGGACTCCATTCTTACCGGCTCAGTTCGCGGCAGCAGCGCGGGGTTGATCTGGATCGGCCCTGGGCGGATGTCGAAGCCGGTTTTCATCTTTCCCTGCGCCATAATCTGCGCCGGCGATTGCGGCTGTTGCGGAGTCTGGGCCGGTTATCGCTGGTGGTTCAGACCGGATGCGGCGGCTTGTATGCCATGCTGCGCGAATGCTTCGCGGTGGAAGCCAGCGGCTGGAAAGGCCGCGCCCATACCGCAATCGGACAGAATCCGGCCGTGGAGCGGTTTTACCGGCGCATGGCCTTTCGGCTCGCGGCCAGCGGTCAGCTGCGGCTCTATGGCTTGCGGCTGGGCGAGAAACTGATCGCCTTCGAATTTTGCCTGTGGAACGGCAACCGGCTGGGTTGTCTGAAAATTGGCTATGAAGAATCGCTGCACCGCTATTCGCCGGGCTCGGTGCTGCGGGCCTGGATGCTGCAGTTGGCGCACCGGCAGGGCTGCGCGGGGTATGACTTTTTAGGCGATGACGCGGTGTGGAAAGCGGAATGGGGACAGAGCGTGGACGAATTAATGTGCGTGCGCCTGTATAACCGTACGCTGGCCGGCCGCGCCCTGCAGATGCGCGGTGAGCGGCGGCAAGGCGCCGCATTCGCCGCCGCGCAAGCCGCCGTAAGCGAAGCCGGTCAAAACGGGCGAGGCGCGGCTGAGGGCGCCGCCGGGGGAATGCTGATTGCGTTCGGCAGCCGCCAGGTGGAACATCCGGAGCCGTTGAACACGGCGGAGGCGGAAGATCTGGTTTCCACCGAGGTGAATCATAGTTAAGCCCCCCTCCTCATCCGTCATAGCGGCGCCGATCCTGCCCGAATGGCCCATGTGGAGCTGGCGCGAGGCATCTTTACGCCGCTGGCTGAATCCGGATTTGCCGTTTCCCTGGCGCGTGGCCGATGACGGAAGCGGCCGCAATGGCCGCCGCCTGGATTTTTATGAGGCCCGGCATGCCATCCACGCGCTCCCGGCGGCTCTCGGCTGGCGGCGCGGCGATGCGGTGCTGATGCCGGCATTCCATCATGGAGTGGAGACGGCGGCGCTGCGGGCGGCCGGCTGCGAAGTCATATTTTACGGAGTGGGCGCGGATTTCGCGCTTGATTTAGATGATACCGCCCGGCGGCTGACGCCGCGTACGCGCGCGCTTTATGTGATTCATTATTTTGGCCGGGCGCAGCCCATGCCGCGGATCATGGCCTGGGCCCGGGCGCGCCGGCTGCAGGTAATTGAAGATTGCGCGCTGAGCCTGTTTGCCCAATGGGAGGGAAAATTTGCGGGCAGCTTCGCCGATGCCGCGATTTTTTGCCTGCACAAGACTTTTCCCGTTCCCCATGGCGGGCTGTTATGGCTGCCGTTTTCAGCCGGGCCGGCGCAGAATCTGCATGCGCCGCCCTGGTCGCATACGCTGACCGGATTCTGGCGGCGCTCGCGCGGCCCGGCGCGCTTTGCGCGCGTGGCCGGAAGGCTGCGCGGCTGGCGGCCCGCGGCCTGGCCGGAGTTTGCCATGACGGGGCTGAATGATTTTGTGGCCGCGCGCGCCGGCTGGCGCGCCTCGGCCTGGGTGCGCGGAGCGGTGCGAGCGCAAAACTGGCGCGCCATCGTGGCACAGCGACTTCAGAATTATGAAATTCTGCGCCGCGAACTGGAATGTCACGGCTGGCCCGATCCGCTGCCGGCGCTGCGGGCGGGCGATGTGCCGCTGTTTTTTTTACTCCGCGTACCGGAAAAGCCGGAGTTCTGCCGCCGGCTATGGCGGGCCGGGATCATGGCCGTGCGGACCTGGGCGGAGGGTCCCGAAGGGAATGAATTTAAAGCCAGCCGCGCCCTGCGCCGCACGCTCATCGAGCTGCCGATTCATCAGGGCATCGGACGGGAAGCGTTGAGCTATATGGCAAAGACCGCTTGTGCGGTCCGGGACGAATTAGAATGCCGGGTTCCGAGCATGATGGAAGTGGAGAAGTGAAGGTGATTTTGCTACTCTCATGGCGTGCGAACAGCGTTTACGGTCGAGCCGCATTGCAGTGCAAATGCGGGATCGCAGGACGAAGCGCGGGGTTTCCTGTCAGGTCCCGCGCTTATGAATGGCAATAAAGATTCCAGCCACAATCAGGGTTCGCAAGCTCCGGTTTCGGCCGGAAAGTTGCAAAAGGGTTTCGCCTTAAAAAAAGCGGCTGTGCCGCCTCCGAGCCGCGGCTTTCAAATCAGTCTGCTGGCCCTGCTGGCAGCGGGTTCGTTTCTGACTTCGGCCTTTAACCAATACTGCTACGACGACGTTTATATCGTTTTCCATAACCCCAATGTGCGCTCGCTGGCGCATTGGCCGCTCTTATTTGTGCAGGACTACTGGGCGCCGATGCTGCGGATGGGGCTCTACCGTCCGCTGGCGATTCTGAGTTTTGCGCTGGAATGGCGGCTGCGGCCCAATGCCGCCTGGCTGTACCACGCCACCAACCTGGGGCTGAACGCCCTGGTGACCGTGTTGCTCTATGTGCTGGCGCGGCGTCTGCTGCGGCCGGCCCCGGCCTTTTTTGCCGCCGCCTGGTTTGG
Organism: Acidobacteriota bacterium; assembly: GCA_021804195.1. The sequence goes on along the minus strand of JAJZKJ010000083.1, from coordinate 4,085 downwards.
CTGCACCGCGCAGCACCTGGGGGTGGTGGCCGGGCTGGTGGGGCGCTGCGATCTGCTGGCCGCGGCGGGGGCGCTGCTGGCCTTGTTGGCGGCGATCGAGGCGATCGAATGCCATGGGCGCGGCGCGGAATGGCGCGGGCTGGGATGGTCGGCGGCGGCGTTTTTGCTGGCTTTGATGGCGCTGCTGTGCAAGGAGAGCGTGATCGCGCTGGCCGGACTTCCGGTATGTATGATCTGGCTGCGGGCGCTGCCGCAACGCGGAACGGTTGCGGTGCCCGCCACGGCCGGCCCGGCCGTTAAAACCCCACACTGGAGCCGCGGGGTGCTTCAGCCCTTCCGGCAGCCGGCGGTATGGGCTCTGGGCGCGGCCACGGTGGTTTATTTAATGATGCGGATCCAGGTGGTGGGCTGGATGGCGCGGCGGATTCAATATATCTGCAATCCGCTGCTCTATGCCGGTTGGTTCGCGCGCCTGGAAACCGCGCTGTGGAGCGGCCTCATCGGCTGCCTTGATTTGCTGTGGCCGTTTCACATGCCGCAGGACTACTGCTATAACCAGATGGCGGTCATCACCCGCCCAGGTTCGCCGCGCGGGCTGGCGGTTTGGGGAATGCTGGCCGGCATCGCGGGACTGATCTGGCTGATGAGGAAAAAGCCGGCCGCGCGGCTGGGCTGGCTTTGGCTGGGGCTGACGTATTTGCCGGTCTCGAATCTGCTGTTTCTGATTGGCGCCATTCATGCCAACCGGCTGTTTTATTTCCCCTCCCTGGGGCTGGCGCTGGTTTTGGGCGCGGGCGCGGAGATGCTGAGCGATTCCCTGCGGGGCTGGCGCTGGCCGCGGGCTGCGGCGGCCGCGGCTGCGGCGTGCGGGGTATTGCTGCTATCCGCTTACGCCTGGACAGACCTGCGGCAAGGTCCGCAATGGTCGGACAATCTCTCTTTTTTCGCTTATATGGCGCGCAGCTCGCCCCGTTCGGCCGTGGCGCACTTCGATTACGGCGGGGTGTTGCAGCAATGGGGACATGAAAAGCGGGCGGCGGCGCAGTTCCGGGCCGCGATCCTGATTCATCCGGTCTATCGCGCGGCCTGGCTGGCGCTGGCCCAATGCCGCTTGCTGCAGCATAACCACGCCTGGGCTTTGCTGGACTTGCGGCATGCCTTCTGGCTGCACCCGCTGCCGGGCGTGTTTAACCAATTGGCGCCGCTCGAGCTGCAAGCCGGCCATAACGGCAATTTGCTGCGGGAAGGCCGCGCGCTGCGGGGCTTTCAACTGGCGCCGGCGCAGAAGGCGTGGGTTTTGGAGGCGGAGAACAGAAGCCGGAATTCCCCCGTCAAACGTCGGAAGCCGCATCGCCGGTGAGCGGGTTCCAACGCCGCTATGCGATGCTTATCCCTGAGCGTGATCCTTGAATGTGTTGTCCATATTTTGATCCCGAGCAGTTGCCGTCCGCGGATGCGGCCTGGCCGCTCGGCGGCATCTGGGAGGGCCGCTGCGCGGCCCGGAGCGCGGGTGAAAGGGCTGATGACCCAGACATGCCGGCGCCGGCGGAATTTTTGGCCGGTGGCTGTAATCTGGGCGCGCCCGTTTGCCCGCACTTTCCCGCCGGAGCCGAGGCCGACCGGATCAGCTTTTCTCTGGGGCGCGAAAGCGGAGAGCGCGTGGAAATCCGGTTTGCCCTGGAGCGCGGGCATCATCCGGTGGCCTGCGGCAGCCTGCATTATGACCGGCTGGAGGGACGGTTCGCGTTGGCCGTCCTGCATCCCGCGGCGCAGGACCGTTTATTGCGGCAGGCATCGGCATTTCTGCAAGCCCAGCCGCGGCCTGTTCCGCCAGCCCAGATGGAACTGCCTCTTGAAACACATGGCGATTAGCGGCGGCCGACGCATGTGCCACTAAGTATTTAAACGCATTGAGTGGGAAGGCCGGAGTTGCCTGTTAGATCCCGATTTTCCGCGGTTGAACGCTGCTGAGTGTGATCCTTCAGGGCAGGGAAATATAGTCGAAGATGTCCACATTCGTGGGGGTTGTGGGGTTGCTGGGGGAGATTTGGTTATTATCCACGGCGCTGGGGACAATCTGACCCTGCTGCAGGAAATTGCGCAGGTTCACGCGCAACAGCATTTTCTGATCGGCCCGCAGGGCTAGGCCATAGACGTTGCCGTCGAGGCTGGAGAAGGTGGTGAGTCCCTGGGGCGCGGGGCTATTGAGCCAGGCGGCGCCGTCGGGGCTGGCGCCCAGGCTGGTCCAGCGCAGCGTGTCGGTCGAAGGCGTGGCGGTGTCGGGCACGCCGGGCGCGCCAAAGGGCGGCGAGCCGGGCAGCACCGCAACGGCGAGACAACTGCCGGCGTTGCCCAGCAAGCCGAGATGCGAGCCGGGTTCAAGGTTGACCTGGTTCCAGGCGCCGCTGCAGCCGGCGGTGGGCGTGAACTGCGCCGCTGGCGCCGTGATCTGGGTCCCGCTCTGCGTGGGTGAGTTCCAGTTGATTTCGGTGTAGTTTGAGGCGGCGGAATCATCCACCAGCAGCGTATTGGTGTTGATATCGAAAGCGGCGCTGTTCAGGGCGCTGCCCAGGCTAAAAGCCGTGCCCTGAGGCAGGGCAAAATTCGAGACGGTTTGATTGGCAAAACTGATGACCTGCAGGCCGGTGCCGCTGGCATCGGTATATGGGGCGTAGGCGGTCTGGGTCAGGGGATCGTAGGAGAAATTTTCCGCCGCCTGGGCCGCGATCGGCACGCCGGTCTGGCCGGTGCCGAGATTCATGGTCAGAAAGCCGCTGGCGGTGTCGAGAATGGCCAGATTATTCTGTGAATCCACGGTCACGCCGCAGACGGTGCAACTGATTCCGTCGCTGAATTTGGCGCTGCCGCTGGCGGGAATGGGATAGACGGCGGTCACCGTATCATTGACGGCATTGATAAGGACCAGTTTCGGCGTCTGGGCGCTGATCACGGCCACAGTATTGTTTTTGGGGTTGGCGGCCGCGGCGGTGGGAGCAAAGCCGGTGGGCAGGGAAATCGCCAGCGGCAAGCCTCCGCCGGTCGTCAGCACCTGGGCGCTGTCCACATTGACCACGGCAATCTGGTTTTGCCGGGTTTGCGGCACAAAGGCCACATTGGCATAGACCGGAGTCAGCGTCCCCGAGCTGTTCTGTGTGTAACTGACCGGCTCCATTTCGACCGCGATCGAGGAGGATGCGGCCGGAGTGTCGGGCTGGCTGATCATGTAAATCGAATTACTGTTGCCGCTGCTATGGGGATTCTGGGCCTGAATCTGCGCCAGTCCGGGGTGATTGAATTGGGCTGTGGCCGTGAACTCGCCAAATGGATAAAGCTGGCTGGGGTTAACCGGGGTGACAGTCCCTAACTGACCGCCATTGATTTGCAGCGTGGTGGTGGGATAAAAGTTTGCGCCCTGCAGGGTAAGGGTGGTCTGGTCGCCGGTGGTGACGAAATCGGGAGATACGGAATTCACCTGGGCCAATGGGTTTTGCAGGGTCAGAACAAAGGTTGAAAACTCGGTGGGGTCGGCCTGGGGAATATCCACAATCGTGATCTGATTGGGGTCGGGCAGCAGCGTGGGCGCGGTATAAAGACCGGTCGAGGTGATGGTGCCCAGGGTGGAGTTGCCGCCGATAATATTTTTAAAGGTCACCGGATCCTGAATTGCCCACTGCACCGTGGTGTCAGTGGTATTTTGCACGCCGGCCTGGAACTGAAAGGTCGCCGGAATGGTCTGGTTGCTGGTGTTGGTGGAAGTAATCACCAGCTCGCCGTTGGCCGGGGCTTTGATGATCGCCGACTGCACCGGTGGGGGCGGAATGTAATAGTTGTTGCAGGCAGCGAGGCTGGCGAGCAGCGCCAAAAGCAGCGCGGCTGAAATTAAATGATTCTTTTTCAAGTACATGGAGCCTTTGTCCAAAATTTGAGAGCCGGGAACGATCAGCCCATCCAGCACTGCCCACAAAGAACGATTATAACGGAGTCAACATGCGTCACTGCTGCGAAATCAGGGGTCTTGAGAGTGGAAAAGAGCAGAACCTGTCTCATCCAATGGTGCATGGAATCAGATCAGGGCAGGTTTGCGG
>JAJZKJ010000082.1 GCA_021804195.1 Acidobacteriota bacterium | reverse complement strand
ATAAGAGATGCCCGCCGCGAGCAGCGCATCCACATCGGCGAGCAGAGCGGCCAGCGGACGCTCGCGGAAGCGGTTGCGGAACTGGGTTTTATTGCAGAAATCACAGCTCCAGGGGCAGCCGCGGCTGGCTTCGAGTTCGGCGCCCCGTCCCGGGCCGGTAAATACATGATGCCGGTGCGTGCGCCGCGGCCAGGGATAATCCCGCCAGGCGAGCGGGCCGAGGGCGCGCAGGTCGGCGGCCGCGGCGGTGGGCGTAAAATGCCATCCCGCATCGGCCGCGAAGCAGCAGCCGGGAATTTTCCGCCACGGCATGCCGGCCAGCGCGGGCAAGGTTTCGTCGGCTTCGCCGCGCAGCAGCACATGCAGCGGCAGCTTGCGCGCGGTGGCTTCCGGCGTGGCCGAGGCATGCGGGCCAATGTCCACGCGCGTGGCCGGCAATTCCTGGAGCTCGCGCCACCACAGCGCCGGTATGCGCAGTTCGGGCTGGGGGCAGCGCCAGAACAGGTAGGTGGGCGCGTCCGGCATGACGATGAAATCGGGTTGAAAGCGGCGCAGGCGGGCCCGCGCCTCCGCGGGACTGAGGTTTTCAAGATGGGCGTCGAGAATCAGCGTGTCGTGGCCCGCCGGTTGCAGGTGGTGGGCGGCGCAAAACAGCTCCAGCGGCACATGGGTTTCCTGGCAGCCAAAATAGCTGGAGCCGGCGAAATCCCAGTTCGGGTTCACGAGCGCGAATTTCATGCGGCTTGCTCCCGGGGCCGGATGACAGGGTTCAGCGGCGGGGCAGCCACAGCGGGGATCAGCGTTTGCGCCCATTGCAGCAATTCCCGCAACCCGGCTTGCCAGCCGGTCCGCGGCTGCCAGCCGGTGATTTGAGCAATATGGCCGAGCGAGCTGACGTAATAATGCTGGTCTCCGGTGCGCCAGGGGCCGTGGCGCAGCTCGATCGCCCGGCCGGTCACTGCCTCGATCGCGGCCAGCACCCGCATCACGGAGGCTTGGTTTTGCGGTCCGCCGCCGATATTGAAAACCTGGCCCCAGGCTCGCGGCTGCCGGCGCACGGCCTCGAATGCGGCGATCAGGTCGCGCACATGCAGCAGGTCGCGCACCTGCGAACCATCGCCATAGACACAAACCGGCAAGCCGCCCAGTGCCTGCCGCGCCAGATGCGCCACCCACCCCTGATCTTCGCAGCCGAATTGCCGCGGCCCGTAGATGCAGCTCATGCGAAAAACCACCGTGCGCAGGCCGTAGATGCGGGCATAGTCGCGCACGTACTGATCCGCGGCGGCTTTGGAGCAGCCATATGGGGTATGCGGATTGAGCGGCGTGGCTTCATCCACCGGCGCGGCGGCGCGTCCGGCCAGCGCGCCATACACCTTATTGGTCGAGGTAAACAGAAAAAACGCCCCGGGCGCGTGCCGCCGCATCGCTTCCAGCAGATGCAGGGTTCCGGCCGCGTTGACCTGAAAATCACGGCGCGGATGCAGCAGCGAGGTGGTGACCGCGACCTGGGCGGCGAAGTGATAAATTTCATCCTGGCCGCGCACCGCCGCGGCCAGCTCGCGGGGATGGCGCAGATCGGCCTCCATCAGCCGGAGCTGCCCCGGGCCAGCCAGCGATTCCAGCCAGCTCCAGTGCATGCGGCCGCCGGGGCGGGAAAAGTTGTCGAGCAGCGTGACGCGCGCGCCCTGCCGCAGCCGGAACGCGGCCAGGCTCGATCCGATGAAACCCGCGCCGCCGGTGATCAATACCCGCGGCGGATCGCTCTCCACGGCTTCGGCGGGCGCGGCTTCCAGCAGCAGCTCCGGCAAGTTCATAATGTGCCCGCCAGTTCGCGTTCCCAGATCGCGGCCGCGCCCGGCCGCGGACGGCAGAACCAGGTTTCGGGTTCGGGATGGGCGCGCAATTGCAGCCCCGCGCTGCGCAGCATGGCTTCCATCGCCGCGGGGTTGGGAATCCACCAGTTGGTGGGGTCGCCGGCAAAAGAATGCTCAATGAAATACATGGCGGGAAAGCCGGGTTCGGAAAATGGCGTCCCATCCCAGAAACCGTAGTCCGGCGCCGGCGGCCGGCGCGCCGGCGCGCCGCGGATCATGCTCTGAAAAATCAATTCCCGCCGGGTTTTGCGCACCAGCAAATCCAGGGCATAAAGGGGATAACGCAGGTGATACAACAGCCCCATGAATAAAACGTAATCAAATGTTTCAGGCTCGCGGGCGAGATCATAAACCGACGCCCGGCGAAATTCCACCTGCAGTTCCAGAACTTCCGCCGCCAGGCGCGCCTGCGCGAGGTAATGTTCGTCCACATCCACGCCCACCACCCGGCGTGCGCCCCGGCGCTTGCATTCAAAAGCATAAAACCCGGCATTGCAGCCCACTTCGAGCACGCTGGCGCCCGACATGTCGGGCAGCACATCGGCGATGCGGCGCCATTTGACCTGGGGATAGTCGCCTAAAAAATGATCGGGCGCGGTGGCAATGCCGTTCAGCCGCAGGTTTTGAAACCAGGGGTCAAGGCGCTTGATTCTTTCGGCCAGGCTTACGGCCTCGGGCGCGGTGATTTCGGTGAGCGGCATGAAGAGAGGGCAAATCGCAGCCTGCGCTGAATGGATGCAGCCGAGGTTTCATGGTTTGTTCGGCTCTGCATCGCTTATTAAAATGCCGCTGCCGGAAAGCGTGCGGCACAGCAGCCCGGGATCATCCGATATGATGACGGCTGCCCCCGCCCGGGCCAGACGCCGCATGCGGGCCGGATGGTTGACGGTCCAGACGATGGTTCGCCAGCCCTGCCGGTGCAGCCGGGCGAGATAACCGTTTGAGGCTATAGTCCAATGCGGCGCGGCCCAGCGCCAGGGCAGGCCATGCAGCCGGCGCCGGGCGCGCAAGTTGTAACAGAGCGGCAGGTGCGGAGCCTGCCGGTATAGGCGCTCCAGCCAGCGCCGGGAAAAACTGCTGACCACAAAACTGTCCAGCGGCAGCCGGCAGGTGGAAAAAATCTTGCTCAGGCTGGCTTCTCCGGCCGTGCATTTGACTTCGAAATCGAACCAGCACTTCCCGCCATGGCGATCCAGCACTGCTTCCAGGGTCGTCAACTGGGGATGGAGTTGCAGCAACTGCCGGTATGGAGTGCCGGCAATGGCTTGCTGCTGACATTTGTCATCGTGATGCAGCACCCAAACCCCGTCCGCAGTCTGATGCAGATCAATTTCTACGCCTTCACAGCCTTGTGCGATCGCCCAGTCAATGGCGGGGAGGGTATTTTCAACCAGGTCCGTTCCGGCCGCTTTGCGGCACCCCCGGTGACCCAGGCGCAGGGGGGCGGAAAATTTAGTTAAGTCGTTTATATTCATTGCCTTATATGCGATCCGGCCAGGTTATCCCTGCCTTCGGTTTTCTCAAAATCGGTACAAAAACCGGCAATTATGCTACAATAAATCATAATCCCATGAACAAAAATGTTCACGTTACCCGCTATACGTTAATTCCGCAAGGCAATCGCGCGATCGTATGCGAAGGCAATATTCGTCTGGCGTTGATTGACGGTCTCAAACTGAATACTCACGCTCAGGGGCATGGCCACAAACTGCCGGAAGACGAAGACATTCAGTGGGCATTGAAAAATGCCCTGGTGGCGCGTTACCGTGTCTTCCACAAGCCGATGTCGTCGCGGGATTTGGAAGCCGCGGCCGCCCTGGACGATTAATTTTCCATCACCATCAGACCTTTAATGTAATCGGTGCGGAAGCGGTCGGTGGTAAAGGCCGCGGTGACCTGAGACAGCCCGGCATAACGATGGGTGATGAGAGGCTCGGCCTCGATCATGCCCTGGCAGAGCCATTGCAATGCCTGGGCATAAACTTCGGGCTTGCCCTGCGCATTCCATCCGCCGCTGGCGCCGGCGCTGGAGACAATATATATTTCCTTGAATTGTATGGGGTTAAGCAGGCCGAGGCTGGCATGATCGTGTCCGTGGCCGAAGAGCAATAAAGTCCCCTGCTTGCACAGGAACCCGGGAACGTCGCGGTAAAGCGGGCCATATCCGGCGCAATCAATCAGGTATTCCACCCCGCGGCCCTGGGTGAGCTGCCGCACTTCCGCGACCCAGGCTTCCGGAGAAGTGGTTAGCACCCGGCCCTGCCAGCGGCGAATCAGCTCATGCTTGGCCGGGTTGGGCTCGGCCACCAGCACCTGCCCCTGAAATCCCAGCACCCGCCGGAGATATTGCAAAAACAGCAGCCCGGTGGGACCGGCGCCACAGATCAGAACCGACCGGATCGGGCGGTCTCCGTGCCATGCATAACGCGCCGAGGCGGCTTCCATGCGCCGGCTGGAATGCAAAACACAGGCCAGGGTTTCCGCCAGCGCGCCCAGGCCCGGTGTCAGCGGCTGGGCAATGGCGATGGCATTGCACAGCGGCACGGCCAGATATTCGGAGAGCCCTCCGGGCAATCCGGTGATGCCCTGTTCAAGATAGTATTCGCACTGGTGTGAATCTCCGGTGGCGCAGTAATCACAGACCGGTGTGCGGTTCTGGCTGCGGCAGTTCCAGCCCTGATCCACGATGACGCGGTCGCCGGCGCGAAATTCGCCCGCCGCCTCGGCCACCACCGCCTCGATTTCATGGCCCAGAATTTGCGGCGATTTCTCGAGCGGTATCGGCCTGCCCTGGGCATCGGAATGGTAATTGGCCTGGCCCAGATAAATATGGAAATCGGTGCCGCAAACTCCGATCGCGCGCGGACGCACCAGTAACTGTCCGGGCCGCACCGTGGGCAGGGGAATTTCACCCAGCTGCAGGGTCTCTTTCGCAGTCAGCAACAGCGCGCGCATGGTTTCCGGCATGATGAAGAGCTCATCTCAAATCGGCACTTTCCATGATCGCAGGATATGCCGATGGGTTCAATGCGCCCATGCGAAAAATAGATGATTTGTGTTTTGGATCCGATACGGTATGGTCGGGGCGGCCGGATTTGAACCGGCGACCCCCTGCGCCCAAGGCAGGTGCGCTACCAGGCTGCGCTACGCCCCGACAAGCGTTGGTTTCATTTTAAAACATTTTCGGCATCTGCCGCCGCAATCAGGATGGCTTACATGGCGAAATAACCGCACAATTTCTTTTGCCATGGCTGAGCCCATGTTCTGTCGCGCGGCTGGGCAGTGTGCGTTAATCAACGTTTTATCTTTCACCGCGAACTTCATCTATGCGGCTGGCTAGGGTCAAAATACTCGCAGCTAATCTTTTATTGTCTTGACATCTGTTATCTGGGCTATGCTGGTAACAGGGCATCCGTGCCTCATGGCGGCAATGCCATAAACTCAAACACTCAAGGTAAAACTAAATGGCAAACAATTTTGCTAAAGCGATTCGGGAACTGGAAGCGGAAAAAGAGCGCATTGACGCGGCTTTGCGCGTGCTCAGAAGCATCGGCGGGGGCGGCGGAATCAGCACGGGCTCTGGTTATGCGCCGCGCAAGCGGAATATCTCGGAAGCCGGCCGGAAACGGATTGCCGAAGCTCAGCGCCGGCGCTGGGCCAAGGTCCGGGCCGCGAAAAAGTAAGTTCTGTAACGGCCGGAGGGGCGCGCCGCATAGCGCATCCCTTCGGCCTTATTTCTAGCTCGGATTCTGCCTCCCACGGCTGCCCTTTTATAGCTTCCCACGCGAACCGGTTTTGCCGTTGCGCGCTTCTGCCGTAGTCATGTCTTTCCGCGTTTCCAGTATCCAGAAGAATTCTCCAATACCTGTGCCTGAACCTAAAAGCGGCTCCGCCGTGCAAGCCATCTTATTTGATATGGACGGGGTCTTAGTGCGCAGCAACCCCGGCCATCTGGCGGCCTGGCGCGAGCTGGCCGGGCGCCTGGGCGTCCAGCTCAGCGAAGCCGAGTTGGCCTACGGCGCCAGCGGCCGGCGGGGCCCGGAAATTGCGGAAGTCCTGTTCGGCCCCGCGGCCGCGGAAGCCTGCCGCGGCTGGGCGGCGGATAAAGAAGCTTGCTTTCGCGACCGGGCGCGGGTCCAGGGACTGCCGGCCATGCCGGGGGTCACGCGGGCGGTTGCGGATTTGCAATCCGCGGGATACCGCCTGGCGGTCGCCACTTCGGCGCCGCGCGAAAATCTGGAGTTGACGCTGGCACTGCTGGGCCTGGAATCCGCCTTCGCTACGACCGTCAGCGCCGAACAGGTGCGCCTGGGCAAGCCGGACCCGGAAGTCTATCTCACGGCCGGTGAACGGCTGGGCGTGGCCGCGCACAACTGCTGTGTGGTTGAAGATGCGGCGGCGGGCATTGAGGCGGGGCGCCGGGCCGGCATGCGCACTCTTGGCGTGGCTGAAAGCGCGGAGCAGGAAACGATATTGCTGCGGGCGGGCGCCGAACGGGTGATTTCCGATTTCACGCCCGCGGCCCTCGAGGGGCTGAGCTTTCCCGCCTGGCTGGCGCGATTTATGCGCTAGAGCCGGCCGGCGCGTTGGCGGTTAGCCCCGAGCGGGTTCCAACGCCGCCCTGCGCTGCTTATCTCTGAGCGTGATCCGCGGGTTCGGACTGGCTCAGCAGGCGCTCGGCCAGCGCCAGATCGGCGGGCGTGGTGATTTTTAAATTTCTCGGCGAGCCGGGTATGGCATAGACGGGCTCGCCCAGATGCTCGATCAGGCTCGACTCATCGGTGCCGTGAAAGCCATCGCTGACGGCTTTTTCAAAGGCGCGGCGCAATAACTCATAGCGGAACACCTGCGGGGTTTGCGCCAGCACGATGCGTTCGCGCGGCAGCGTGGTCACGATCCGGGCCTCGTTTTCCGCCGCGCCGGCGCGTTCCACCTGTTTGACCGTATCCACCGCCGCGACGGCGGCAATGACCGCGCCCAGCCGCGCCGCCGCGGCAAGGGCGCGGCGAATCAGCCCGTCGTCCACCAGCGGGCGCACGGCATCGTGCACCGCGACCAGCTCGGTATCCCGCGGCGCCTGTTGCAGCGCCGCCCACACCGTGTCCTGGCGGGTTTCTCCTCCCTCCACGATCTGCACCGGCAGGCGCAGCCGTGTCTGGGCCAGGCATTCCCGCACCCGGATTTGGTCTTCGATCCGCAGGGCAAGATAAATCGCGTGAATTTCCGGGCAGGCGTCGAATTGCCGCAGCGTGTGCAGAAAAACCGGCACGCCGTGAAACTCCAGAAATTGTTTGCGCTCCATCCCGGCCGTGGTGGAACCCATGCGCGTGCTCAGGCCGGCCGCGGGTAAAATGGCGATCGTTTTCATCAGTGGTTGGGTTGATGCGGCAGAAGTATAAAGTCAGTGCCGGAAAGCGGCCCGGCCGCTCAGCCGGTGGGCGTGTTCGCCAGCCAGGGCTGGGGCGCCGGTGGAGCGGCCGGCTCCGCGCGTTCTTCCAGCCGGCCGAAAATCATTTTTCCGGCCGTGGTCTGCAGCACCGACGTGACGGTAACATCAACGGTGCGTGAAATCAGGCGGCGGGCGTGGTCCACCACCACCATGGTGCCATCATCGAGATATCCCACGCCCTGGTGAACTTCCTTGCCCTCGCGGCTGATCGCCACCCGCAGCACCTCGCCCGGCAGCACCGCCGCTTTGACCGCCTGCGCGGCCTCGTTCACATTGAGCACTTCCACTTGCTGCACCCGGGCCAGCTTGTTCAGATTGAAGTCGGTGGTCACGATTTTGCACTGGCGATGCTGGGCGGCCGCAATCAGCTTATGATCCACCTGTTTGATCTGGGGGCAGTCGTCGTCAATCAGCCGCAGCTCCAGGCCGGGAGATTTCTGCATCTGCTGCAGCACATCCAGCCCGCGGCGGCCGCGGCTGCGTTTGCCGCTTTCGGCGGAGTCGGCAATGGCCTGCAACTCGTGCAATACATACTGCGGCACCAGAAAGGGGCCTTCCAGAAACCCGGTGGCGGCGAGCTCGCAAATGCGGCCGTCAATAATGGCGCTGGTGTCGAGCAGTTTGGCATGGCGGCTTTTTTCCCCGCCAAAGATGCCGCCCAGCGCGGCCAGATTCAGCATGTCGCCCTTAGCCGCGCCCAGCGCCAGGCCGATATAGCCCATGGTCAATAGCACCAATCCATCGGTAAAACCCAGGACGCCGGCCCGCAGCCGGGCATGCCAAAGAATCAGAGAGATGAAAAATGCGCCCACAATGCCGAGCAGCGAGCCCAGGGCCGCGCCC
>JAJZKJ010000081.1 GCA_021804195.1 Acidobacteriota bacterium | reverse complement strand
GCCTCGGGCGTTCTGGCGCAGCACGCCGCCCAAGATTTCCGTAGCGGCGGGTGTTCATGTTGCGCTAAGAATTGGTAAAGGCGAAAATTTTTCAACTTTTCGCTTGCGTGTTAATTTACGCCGTTGGTATACTCCCATAATAGTGACGGTTCAGCATGTTCTGGGGGCCGTCATAGGGTGTGTTTGACAGTTCGGACTCTCTGCCGCGTTGGCTCGCTCATGGCCTGACCATTGGTGGTGATGCCATGGATGACTGATGGCAAGCGGCAACCGAGCCCGCAATGTTGTGAGGTTGTCCGTGGGTGACACTCAGCACAGCTTGCGAATCCTGCGACGGTCGGGGCGACTCCCTCGGCGAGCGCCTCTGCGATTCCCGACTCGGGCCGGTGGGCGACTCCGCCCGGCGGCCATTGCAGCAGCCACCCTGATGATCGTCGCCGTTCTCAGCCTCACCAGCCTCTTTTCCTCCCCCGCATTCGCCTTGCCAGCCAAAGCAAAAGCTAAATTAAAAATACCGCATGTGCCCTTGGCTCAGGTGCCCTGGCAGAGGCATTTCAGTCGTCCCACACCGATCTTTATTCCGCCCATGAGTCTCCCGTGGGCCGACTGCCATGTGCTGGCCCTGCATATCCCCAATGCCGGGATCAACAATCGGCATAAAAGGTCGGATTCCGATGGCCATTTCATCATGGCCATGTGTCAGGACAGACAGGGGAACCTGTGGCTGGCCACCGAAGGGGCGGGGGTGTATCGGTATGATCCGTCAGCAGCCAAAGGCCAGCGCTGGACACAGTTCACCAAACAAAGCACCCATGGGGGACTGGAGAATAACTGCATCTACGCCATCGCCTGTGATAACCAGGATCGGATCTGGGTGGGTGAATTGAATCATGGGATCAGCGTTTTCAATGGCCGGCGGTGGCAGGATTATGACATCGTGCAGAATCCGAAGCATCATGTGCTGGCTGGGCCGTTGGGAAACCATGTCTATGCGATGAAGTTTGATCGGTACACCGACCAGATGTGGATCTGCACAGAAAATGGGATATCGGTATACCAATGCCGTCATATAGCCGCCAGCTTGCCGGCGGTGAAATCGTCGCATCAAAATTCAACCCACCATTGGCATTACATCACACAGGCCAGCGGTTTGCCGATGAATCCGGATTCCATCGCCTTTGCATCCAACGGAATGGTTTATGTCGGCACGCAGTGCGGGGGCTTGGCGATAGGTACGCCAACGCAGGGGAGACAATCAGACGATGCCTTGGGATGGAATTATTATCGGTGGACGGTGATCAAGGGGCCGTGGCATATGCCGCTGACGGCAACAGGTAAGGGGTTGCCGGGGAATTTGGTTAATTCGGTCGTTGTTACATGGAAGAATCATCTGGCGGTGGGGACGGATGAGGGGATGGCGCTGGGTGAAATCAACGAACAGAGCGCAGCAGGCCATGTTCCGCAGGCGAATCTGACATTTCAGCATGGCCAGAATTTTGTGGCCAAAGTCCATGGCCTGTGGCATCCGCCCAAGCATTGGCAGGCGCCACCGGGCCAGGTGCTGGAAACATTGCCGACGGAAGACCACACCACCGCCGTGGCATGGGAGCCGGACAAAGCCTCAGGCGGCAAAGCAGGCTATCTGTGGCTGGGGCATTGGCGGACGGGATTGGATGTCTGGCAGTATGACGCAGAGGGAGCAATTATCCGCCGTTGGCACATTCACGAGCCGCAGGTGGGCAATTACATTGAGTCACTGCAGCCGCTCAAGGGCGGAGCGATGGCGGTGGGGTGCTACGGCGCCGGCATAAGAATCATCACCCTGCCGGGCCAGAGCAAAGATGCGTGGCGAGACGTCGCAAAGACAGCAGCCCAGCTCGCCGCCGCGCCCGAACCGCAGGGCGCAAGGCCACCGAGTGAGCGCGAGCTTAATGCCATGGCGGCTGCGATTCGTAAGGAATTATTGGAATCGAAAGGCGGGAAGCAGCCGCGGATTGTGCCGCTGCCGGACGATTGGCGAACGGAAGGGAATTGGCTGGGAAGGTATGGGCGCTATTGGTCGTGCTTATTCGCCTGCTGTAAGGCGCCACCTGACTATGTCTGGGCGCCAGGCCCGACGCCGCTCCACCACGTTGAAACAATGGGACCGCACCACTACGCGGGCGATGCCATCCGGTACTGGGTCGAGTGGATAGCGACGGCCAACCCGCGGGTGCTAGAGCTCCCGGCCGTGTACTTGGACAGCCGCGTGGTGCTGGGCCTCACGAAGCGCAGCGTTGGGCGCCGCGAGTCGGAAATCGACGATCACGGCGAATCCTACCCCGTGGCTTGGCAGGGGCCCGGCATCAGGCTTGTGCTGCAGATACCCCCCGGCGCCTACACGCTATCATTTTATTTCTACAACTACAACGGACACTCCGGCAGTAACCGGGATCGCGACTATTTGGCATCGCTGACAACGCGCCCGGTTCGGCTGGCGCCGGCCAAGGCGCTGAACGGACGCGGCCCCCTCGCGGTGCGTGAAAACCCTCGACTGGTCGACGGCGCAATGGCACGGTGCCGTGTCACCGGATTCTTTGGCGGGGCGTGGGTGAGGTTTCTTGTCCGCGGGCCCTCAGTTGCCCGGCTGAGGCTTTCGAGAAATTGCTCGTTCAACACAATGCTTGCGGGGGCGATGCTCGACCCGTTGGCGCAACATCCCAAGCCGTACTATTCAGCCGGGGAAACCGCGCTCGCAGCCGACCATCCGGGCGCTATGCCGGCAGACACAGTGATCGCGGCCCTGGGACGCACGGAAAGATATAACCCCGCGGCTTACTCGGAAGGTGATCCGTTGGGCTATGCATCCGCGCTGAGGGAATGCCTGGGGGCGGGCGCCCAGCATGGCCAGCGTGTCGAGGTCGAGGAATGCTACTACCACCTTTCGATGTACCGAAAGTGGGAGGCCAGCGAGCGGTCGCTGGGCATCCTTACCTCGCGAGAGATCGAGCGGGGGCTCCGCTGGGACCGAACGCGCGGTACCTACCGGGGAATTGAGGCCGTGGTGATCGCTCGCTATGCGGCCAAACTGAGAGCCCGCGCCAAGGGCCTCCGGATGTCGGCCCCCTCGGGGCACGCTCCGAGAGGGTAGGCCGCCCCGGCCGGGCGCGGGCCCAGTATGGCCGCCGTTCCTGCTTGGGCCCGTCGCCACGCCAGCGGCGAAAGGGCGCGCCGTCGGGTTAGCCAGCGCTGGCCGGGTTCCATCGGCGATGGTGGGTAATGGGCCGCGTAAATGCCCAGGCTGTATCGGCTTATCTAACAATAATCCATTGTGGGTTATGGTCATTTTGGAGGCGACATGTCAACGGCCAGAGGCCGGCCCGCGGATACCTGCAGCGGCAAGTGCAGCCGGCCTGGACCCGAGGAATTGTTCACGGCGGTAATGGAGGCGCACTGGAACTGGGTGCACGCCCTGGCTCGGCGGCGCCTGCGCGACGTTTGTTTGGCCGACGACGCGGCGCAGGCGGTCTTTCTACTCGCTTGGCAGCGCCTGAGCCTGGGTGAGCTGGACGATGCGGCGCTGGGCGCGTGGCTCCGCCGGTCAACAGAATACGTGTGCGGGAATCTGTTGAGGTCGGAGCGGCGGATGGTGGCCAAGTTGCGGTTGGCCGCGGCAGAGCTCGCCAGCCGAAATCGTTGCACCGAGCCTGGGGCCCCATCCCTCTGCGGCGAACTTAGCTCAGCCCTGTCGCGGCTGCCGGGCGAGGACCGCGAGATCATAACGGCGCGTTTTCTCCAACGCGAGAAGTTAGCGCAAATCGCGCAGCGTATGGGGATTGCACCGAGGTCTGCCCAACTGCGCATTCGCCGCGCGCTCGCCCGGTTACGGTGCTCGCTTGAAGGCGAGGACCGACGGCCAGCGGCTGTCTGGCTCGCACCGCTTCCTGGCCTCGTGCTGATTCAGCCGCCCGCCGCACGGAGGCACGTCGGGCCCTACCTTGGCAGAGCCCCGGCGCCCGGGCGCCCGGCGCTGTCGCGGGCCCAGGGGATCGGGCGGTTGGGCGCGCCGGACGTGCTCGTATGGCTCTTGTTGTTGGTGATCGCGGGGACCGCGTTGGCTGGGCAGCTGGCGCACCAGCGGGCCTGCGAGCTAAGCGCACCGGCTCGGCGCGTATGCGACAGCGGGAAGGGCATGAATGCCGTGGGGCCATTGGGACGGCGCGTGCCCCCGCCGAAGGGGGAAACTTGGGTGCCCGCCCGAGTGGTGACGGCCGAATGGGGAGCGTTTCCGCGGGGCCTGGACGCGCTTGCTGCACCGAATCCAATTCCCCGCCGCGAACGGCTCGCGGCGCCGCCAGATTGTCCCAGGAGACGCCCGTCCGCTCGCGGTTCTGGAAAAAAGAATTGCGCGAATCGCGAGGAGCGGACATTATAACCGTGATCGGCCGCCGCGGAACTCGGCGAGAACGTTGGGTGCGGCTGGCCCTTGAGTTTCTATTGAGTGGAAAGGGGTCTAAGTATGCGAAACCCGACGCCTTGTGTCTCTCTTGGGAAGCGGCCACGCTCTCGGCGGTGCGCGCTTGCGGGGGCCCTTTGTGCCACGGGGGCCTTTGTTGGCTTCGGCTTGGCGTTATTGCCGCCAGCCATGGGCGGCGCCGGCACGGCGTCTGGCGGGGAGGCAAATACGGAGTGCGCCTACGTGATAACATCCGGCGGCTATAGTCCCACCGAACCTGGCACGACTTGTAACCAGTTCACGAAGAACCAGGTCGTCTACACGGGGCCCTGCCCGACGACGGGTTGCCCCTACCAATCGGGCTTCGCCATCTACGACGGCGTATGCAAATACCCAGCGGAACCCGCCAATCCGCCGTGCCAAACACCCTGACCCCGTCGCGGAGGTAGTATGAAAACGAGGACCGCCCTGTTAGCTGTCATACTGTCCACGGCCCCCGCTCTCGCCGCAGGCTTTTCGGGTGCTGGTAAATTCAGCCAGATTCCCGACCGCAAGGCTCAACTCGTCGCGAATGCACTGGGTGTCAAGCTCTCACCCGGCGGGTTTTCGAAACCTTACGGCGAAGCACTGGCTGCATTCTTGGCCGACCGCACGGATCTGCAGAAAAAGGCCGACCTCTTCGTTGCGGCGGTAAGCCGCGGGGCGAGTCCGGCGCCGGTGTACCGCCTGGCGATTGCGTCCAGCAATATTGCATCGGAGCGGGCAATAGTTGGGGGCAACAAGGCCTGGCCCTACGGCTCCGCTTCAGATGAAATTCAGTTCGCGAACTGGCTGCTTGCCAAATCGCGACTGCTGTCCAAGGCTGGGCACCGTACCCGGGCGGCGGCGTGGGCGAAGGCCGCATTATTCGCATCGCTCGCGGCTGCCTTTCCATCGCAAAACCTGAGCCTCATCGAGATGATCGCTTGGCATGGGAGCGAATTGGGTAAACTGATGGGACTCAGCACAGCGCAGCGCCGGGCGCTCATGCGCATCGAGGGCCAGAAGAAGCCCAGCTTGGCGGAGAGGACCATGCTCAAGATGGACGTGCTGCACGACGGGTTCCTCCGTTCACACCGGGTCGATGCCGCCGGGCTCCGCCGGTTTCTAAAGCTCAGCAGTATCGTCGCGGCTTGGCACAGGAGGCCGTACGGCGTGCTTAATGAATACACCCTTATTGCTATTGATTGGCAGGTGCTGAACATGGCTCGCGCTTGGCACGAAAAAGGGCCGATTGCAACGATCAGGGCGTACCTTCGACAACTCAAGAAAAGCCGGCGGCCGGAGGTTGCACTTTGGGCGGGTCAGGCCCTGCGAGAAACCGGGCCTCTTCCATTGCCAAACTTATATCGGGCGCATTCTGCAGGGCCAGCGAAACAGAGCCAGGGAGGTCCGCTCCGGTAGTCCTGGGGCTTAACACCAATTCGGGTTATTGCGGGTTGAAGAGGATTGATCGGTGTCAAAATCGTTCGTTACGGTTTTCCGGCCTGTATTGGTATGCCGATTGGCATTGGCAGCCGCATTCACCCCGGCGGCTCTGCTCAAATGGTTCGATCCGGCAGGCCAGAGCACGTATTACGGCAATCTCGCCCACGCGGCGCCGGCCGTTGGTTGGGCCATCGTCGTCGGCGAGGCTGAACCGTAGGCTTGACCGGGGCCAGCGCGGTACAATAGCGGTGCAGTGGCCGCAACATCGAAGGAGGCATCCGAATGCAGATGAAAAATATGAAGTGGGCTATTAATTTGGCTGCCGATTGCAAGCGTCGCTTCGGCTCGGCCTCTGGTCGGGGCCGCATGGCCGGTGCGGCGAGCGGCACCGTGGGCAATGCTCGGGACCGCTGGCGGCTTTCATTTGCCCTCATGGTCTCGGTGGCCACGGTGGCGGCGTGTGGGATTTGCCGCGCCGCTGGTGCTCCGAGTGGGCCTCTGAAAGCGGCCATTGCGGCCATTCAATTTCAGGAACAGGCGGTGCATAATATTCGCATCGAGGCCTCCGCCCAGACTTGGCAATTGGATAAGGCAGACGCCAAGGTGGTGCCCTCCGGCGGTGTTAAATCCGTCTCGCTTTACGACGGCCTTCCGCGCGGGAAATTTTTAATCCGTGCATATCGTGACACGGCCCCTTGGTCGAACGGGAAAGGCCCTCTTTCATTCAGCGCATTCGACGTGGGGTATGATGGTAGGGTCGGAACATTCCTCCAGACCGTCGATGGCACCCCGAAACATAAATCCCCAATTGACGAGGGCCGGATCATGGGAAGGAATCCCCTGAGCCTTTACGGCTACTTGGATTATGACGACGGCTGGGCCGAATCCATCTTCGGATTTACAAGCTTTCCCGAGTTTACTCCGCCATACCACATGCAGTACCGTCGATTCTCGGCATATCTGGCAAATGGGCAACGGTTGACGAGCATTCGGGCGCGCTTCGTCAAGGAGCACGGAACGAAGTTCCTCAGAGTTACGCGCATAGGCCCCCCGCTGGGGAAAGATGTGTTCTTTCTGGATGCCAGGCACGGCTACTCAATAGTGCGGTACGAATTTTACGGATTCGCTTTGCGCAAGGGTCCCAATGGAAAGGTGTTGAAGGCACCGAATGGAAGAGATATCCTCGTAGCAGGCACCCACCCTCACGCTGAGTTTCGTGTCGCGGGTTTTTTTGAACCTCGCCCAGGTGTCTTTTTCCCCAGACGGATCACCCGCCTCGGCTTCGCCGGGCGGACGCACGACGGCAGCAAAATTGTTGTGATAACGACGGTAACGATTTCGAGGGTTTCAATCAACATCCCCAAAATTAATGATAAATCCTACGATGTCGTTTTTCCGGTCGGGGCCAACATGGTTAAATAAGGCGGTTGAGGCGGCAAGGAGGGCGGCCCGCTTCGCGGCCGGTGCAGGGTCAGGGTGAGTCAGTGCGGCGGTGCGGGGTGGTGACGTTCAACACACTGTGCCGGCCGCAAGGGTTGCCTAAGCTAAAAGGGGGTACGAGCCATGTTCAGCTCGGTGGTTCGAACTTCACACATCGTGTGCGTGTCGATCTTGATGATCAGCCTCCATTGGGGCGCCGCAGCGACCGCTGCAAAGCGCAAGCCTTCGAGGCCACTGGCCCGCGCGGTTGCCGCGATTTTGCAAATGCCGCCCGGTAATCACGGTTACCTTCGGGCATTCTCTCGTTTGGCGA
Organism: Acidobacteriota bacterium; assembly: GCA_021804195.1. The sequence goes on along the minus strand of JAJZKJ010000081.1, from coordinate 619 downwards.
AGGCGGCCAAAGCCATCAGGTTCCAACCCGCCCACGCCGCCTTCTCGAAATCGCTGCACCGGTTTGCCGAGGAAATTTCGCGGAGCGGCGTACTTCACCATGCTGCGCAAAAGATTGTCGCGGCATTCCGGTTGGGGGCCAATCCTCTGGCGTTTCGCCGGGCTTTGCTCGCCACGTCGGGCCTGTTCGGGCCAATGAAGGGCGCGGCGGCTCGCTTTGGTGCCATTCCCGAACAGTTGCACGTCATCGACTATTTTATCTGGCGGGCGCGAATGGCAAGGCGCAGCGGCGACACTGCGACAGAGTACGCCTATGCCCGCGCTGCGATCCTCCTTTGCGCGCAGGAAGATATCAATCTCGGCGAGCCTGCTTGCCTGGCGATGTGGGTTATTCCCGTAAGCGATGGCGCCGACGTGCCGAGCCTTTCGCTGCTCGGCATCAGCAAATCTCAACGGTCGAAGCTTGTTCGCCTCTGCCGGGCGTCGCTGAACCGATTCCGCCTGTTGCAGTCGAGGCTTGCACGAATGTACCGCCTCAGGCGTTCGGTGATTCGGGCTAAGACCACTTCTCACCGCGTTGCCGCACTGCGCCTTTACCGCCGAACGCCCGCCAGATAAAT
>JAJZKJ010000080.1 GCA_021804195.1 Acidobacteriota bacterium | reverse complement strand
GCATATTCGCCATGCGCGGGCGTATCGATATCCGGCAGGGTCTCTGGCCCGCATGGTGGATGCTGGGAACATCCAAGCCATGGCCGGCGTGTGGCGAAGTCGACATCATGGAATATTATCAAGGGCATATCAACGCCAATGTCGGCTGGCAGGGACCCGCGAAATGGCGGGCGAAATGGAAAGCCAAATTTACCCATCTTTCAACACTTCACGATCCGCATTGGGCAAAACAATTTCACTTATGGGTGATGCATTGGGAGCCGACGTTTATTCGTCTCTATCTTGACGGCCACCTTTACAACCACGTAAATCTCAGCCAAACGCTCGATCTCCGCGATGGCAATTACAATCCGTTCCATCACCCGATGTATATGATTCTCAATCTTGCGGTCGGTGGAGCTGCCGGCAATCCGGCACACACGCATTTTCCCGGATATTTTGAGGTGGATTACGTCCGCGTCTATCAGCGCCGCTGATAGACGCCCTCACGGTGGCACACTTGTGGCTGCCACGCCCGGTCGCCGACTACCATGCCCCGGTTGCGACATTCCGTACAGGAACCATGACCGTATCGTACGGCGAGGTATTGGGCAGGTTGGTCGGGCATTTTACCCTGCGGCCGGTGCCCAAGACCCGTCCGCCGCCCAGGCTCGGGTGATTCCGATGCGGTGAACCCCAGGTAAAAATATTATCTTGATCCTCGCCTACATAGGGATTGGTGTTCCACGTGACGTGATCGTCGCCGAAGCCCACATCCTGTCCCCGGCCGCCATGATTGCCTGAATTGAATTCCCACTTGAATTTGGGGTGATGGAGCGGCGCCGCCGGATTGCGGTATGCCTTGCGATTCTTGCCATGTTCATGGATATCCTTTGCCGGGGCCATATCGCTCACCACCGGCACCTCGGAGTTGATGTTGAATGTCCACCAGACAGCCGTCTTGTTTCCCTGCCACGGGAAGGCAATGGAGTAGCTTTCCCCTTGGCCGGGGTGGCCGAGCTTGGGAGCTTTACGGTTGCCTTCAAACAGAAGGCCGAAATTTGAAGGATAACGAATTCCCTTCGAGAGTACGAATTGGGCACTGGGTCGCGTTCCAAACGGGTCCGCCGGGCAGATAAAGCTTTTCGGAATCGCATAATCCTGCAAGACCAAAATCCACATGCACGCCAGTGGTGACCCCTGATGAAGGGTCATTTTCGACCGGATTCCTGGAACTATCAGCGGATGAGCTTTCTTCTGCCGCCGGATCAGCGGTGCCGGGACATGGTGATACATCGCCTTGATGACCTTCGCGGCCGAGTTAACGCCGCGCAATGGATTACCCGGCGAATTTTCATATCGCCCGTGGAATGGGGGTGCCACCGTTGGGAGGCAGCCATTATTGCTATTGGCATACTTTAACATGGCTTGAACGATCCCGCGGATGTTGGCAGTGCAAATTGCTCTTTTGTTCACCCGTCTCATCTGATTCGCCTGCGCCACGGTTATGCATCCGATCAGGATGGCGCACACGATCAGGACGATAACGTCGAGCCGCGTAAATGCGCGGAGGTAAGTCATTTTGAAAACAGTGGGTGTCGAGGACAATGTGGATAAAGCATGGCTCTGCCGCATAACATAACCCCCGGACTGGATATGCCGACGGGCCGAACTGAGACTCATTCCGAATTGGGACTCATTCCGAATCAGCCCCGCGATTAACACCCTATCCTGTTCAGCTCTGTTCCGCAAATTTCCCGCAAGAGCACGCCGGGGACGAGCGGCTGTGCCGCCATATAGCCGCTGGCTTGCCGGCGGTAGTGCTGCGAAGGCTATCAGATTTAACGAAAAGATTGCTTCGTCTGCCTTGGTGTGGGAAAAAAGCAAATGACATCATGCCACTGGCATGGGTCCGCGCCCCCGCCGGAGCCCGGCAATGCCAAAATGGCAGCGGCCGGTGCGTCACGGAAGTGGCGTTATTTGCAAAATAATGCGGGTCTTGTGACATGTGACATTTCGTGACACTGTTTTCCGTATGAGCAGAATAATTTTTTTTTCATATAGCGTCATAGGGAAAGTCATGTCACCATTTGTCACAATGTCACGGCGCTACGCAAAACTTGGCGCAAATTCCGGCTTCAATTCAATCCCTTTCCGGCCCCAGCCGTCGTGCCTCTTTTCCACTTCAAATCCGCTCCGCGCCATCGCTTCCCCAAACTGCTTCTTCCCCATCGGCCGCTCCATGCTTGCCTCGCACCATCGGGTGTACGCAGCGTACAATTCGCCGGTCGCTGTCCACGCCCCAGGCGCTTCCACACACCGCTCCTCCAAAAATTCCCGCAGCGGATCGCTCTCCTCCCGATACGCTTCCGTCGCGTGCTTCACTTCCAGCGGCTCACCGAGCCCCTGCCGCTGCCAGTCCAGGCATCCCCCGATAAGCCAATTCAAAATGCCGCTCGCCTCGGCCTTGAGCTTCCAGAGCAATTCCGTATCTTTTTTATCATCGGGAATGATCACGTTAAACGGTATCAGTTGAACCCGCCGCCACACCGCCTTGGAGTTCTCATTGATCCGGGGCTTGTTATTCGTTTGCAGAATCGTTTTATGCGTCCGCGGAAATTCATAGTAATTCTCCCGCATCCGCCGGGCCTTGATCGTTTCGTCCCCCGTGAGCCGCTTGATCAGCTGCATCTTCAGACGCCCGGCCGATTCCGTCTCCGACGCCACCACCATCCGCTTCCCCTGCATGTCGGCAAGGCTGCACGGGTGCTCCTCGTGTCGCCCCACCATCAGCAACGATTCCGCCGCCAGCCCGGCATAATCGCCCATGATGTGCATGATGATGCCCACAAGCGTTGACTTTCCATTCTGCCCCTCGCCCCACAGAATCGGCAGAATCTGTTCGCGGGTGTCGCCGGTGAGGCACATGCCAAATAATCGGGCCGCATACTGCGGAAGTTCGTTCCCCTCGCCGAAAATCTCCGTGAGAAACTGGTCAAAACGCGGGCAGGGCGCGTCGGGATCGTAATCGACCGGCGCCAGTTTGCTCTGCAGCTTCGCCGGATCGTGCAGGTGAAATGCCCCATTACGCAGATCAAGGATGCCGTTGTTCACATTCAATAGCCATGGATCCGCATCGAGCTCCTCCGCCCGGATGGCGATGCCCGGCTCCGATGCCGCCAGATTCACCATCGCCCGCAGGCGCACGGCAGATTCGCTTGCAAGGGCGTGCCTGGCCAATGCCCGCCGCTGCGCGTCATCCGCCGCCTTCGCTGAATCCGCCAACATCGCCCGCACGGTCTCTTTTGCCAGCCGGTCGATCTCCAGCGTGTCATCCAGCCGCCAGCGGATGCCATTCCACACGTACCAGCCGATCCCCGACACATGGCGGATATTGCTGCCGTGGCGGCGTGCCAGCCGCTGGCCGTTGCCGACATCCGTGAATTGAATCTCATGATGATTCCGCTGGGTTCCGGCCGCCATGGCGGGCGCAGGTGTTGCTGCGGGGGTGGGCCCCGGTGAGGGTGCGGGAGCCGGCTTGGGTGCGGAAGCGGAAGCGGGCTTGGGCGCGGGTGCGGGCGGGGGCTTGGGCGCGGGCGTGGACGCAGGCGGGGCCTTGGGTGCGGGGAGCGCCGTCCCCGTGGGCCGCCACTGCCGCCATTTGGCAAATTCTCCCCTCACAGACACTTTTTCGTTGGCGTCCGCCAGTTTGTGCCCCAGTTCTTTTTCATCCCACGGCGGATCGCACATGTTCGTGTTGAACCAGTCCGCCAGTTGCCACGCGTCGGCGTCGTCGAAGCCGAACCGGTAAATTTCGCAGCACGCCCGCAGCATCGCATCGTGCCCGCCGTGTCCGGAGATGCTTCGCGGCAGCTTGGCCAGATAGTTTTGACATCGCCGGTACCAGATGTCTTCCGGCGTGCTCTCTTCCGGCGGGCCAGAAGCCGGCGACTCGGGGGGCGGCGGCTCGCGGCGCGGTGATTCATGGTGCGGCGGCAAGCTGATCGGTGCTGCCCGGCCGGACGGTTTCCGCCATCCGCACACCACCGCCAGATTCTCCACCGCGGCCAGCAGCACCTCCAACGCTATCTCCGCCGGTTGGCCATCGCGCACCCATGCAATCGGTTCGCCGCTCGGGTGTACGCTGCCGGGGGCCACGGTCTGGCATCCGCTGCCGCGAATTTCAGCGATCATCGCCCCAGCAGCCGATCGGTACACCTGCCGCGCAATCGGCGTCCGAACGCAGTAAAGCCGATGCGATGCAGGCTTCCCCACCCGGCCGAAGATGCAGTCCGTCTGAGGCAGATAATTTTTCGCCAGCTGCACCGCCTCCGGCGAATCCAGATCGATATCGATCAGGTACCGGCCATCGGTATCCGGCAGGCCGAGGATAATGCCCGCATTGCAGGGAGCGTGAAAATACCGGTCGAAATCCTCGGGGCCGATGCGCATCTCCCGCCACCCCTTTATCCGCGGCCCTTTTTCCCGCAACGGGATCGGCACAATCCACCAACCCCGGTCGGCCATCAGTTTGCGAAAAATTTCCAAATTCCGTGCATGATCGGGAGATGAAGGCGGCGTCGTCATAATTCCTCCAAGTTGGTTCAGGCCCGGTGTCGTTATCCCGCGGCATCCGCGCCGCAGGCCCCGCCTCGCTATATGCGTCCGGGCAGGAGAAGTGAGAAATGGATGGGATTTCGCTGGGATATCTCGGAGGCTGCGATGTCGGGGGACCGGACGATACAGATGGTAAGCCGGCGCATTCATGTGCCGCCATAAAGCCGCCGGCTTGCCGGCGGTAGCGCTGCGAAGGGTATCAGATTTAACGAAAAGATTGCTTCGTCTGTCTTAGCGTGACAAAAAAGCGGATCACATCACGCGCCAGCGTGAGTCAATATCTCACGCGGAGCCGCGGAGATCGCGAAGAGGATAGGATAGGGTGAAAGAGTTTTCTGCCGAAACCTCTGCGTACCACTGCGTCCTCTGCGGTGAAAAAAGCTATCACCATCATGCGTCAGCATGAAACCGTGCGTCACGCAAAGCCGCCGGTAAGCCAGCACATTTATGTGCCGCTGATTCCCGAGCGCGTCCCCCCTAGCCCCGCAGCCTTGCCGCGTTGCCTGCCCACCGTGCACGGGCTATCATCCTGCCTGCCGTGGTTGTCTGTTGGACGGAAGTTGCATGGCCAAAGCGCGTAAGGCACCAAATGGCGGGGGTTCCAGCCCCCTGGGCTTTGAAGCCACCCTCTGGGCCGCCGCCGACAAGCTCCGCGGCCACATGGACTCGGCCGAATACAAGCATGTCGTGCTTGGCCTGCTATTCCTGAAATATATCTCCGACTCTTTCCAGGAGCGATACAACGCCCTGCGGACCGAACGAGGCGCTGACCCGGAAGATCGCGACGAGTACACGTCCAAAAACGTTTTCTGGGTTCCCAAGTCGGCCCGCTGGCCCCTGCTGCAGGCGGCCGCCAAACAAGCCGACATCGGCCGTATGATCGATGACGCCATGATCGCGATCGAGAAGGAAAACGTCGGCCTCAAGGGCGTGTTGCCCAAAGACTATGCCCGCCCGGCGCTTGACAAGGCCCGTCTCGGCGAATTGATTGACCTGCTCTCCAACATTGGCCTTGGTGACGCGGAGAGTCGCTCCAAGGACCTGCTCGGCCGGGTCTATGAATATTTCCTCGGCCGTTTCGCCTCCGCAGAAGGCAAAGGTGGTGGTGAGTTCTACACGCCAGCTTGCGTCGTGAAGCTCCTCACCGAAATGATCGAGCCGTACCACGGCCGCATCTTCGACCCGTGCTGCGGCTCAGGCGGCATGTTCGTCCAATCTGAGAAATTTGTGCTCGCCCATGGGGGCCGCATTGGAGACATCGCCGTCTACGGGCAGGAATCCAATCCCACCACATGGCGGCTGGCCAAAATGAATCTCGCCATCCGCGGCATTGACGCCGACCTCGGTCCGCACCACGCCGACTCATTCCACCAGGACCTTCACAAGGACCTCAAGGCCGATTTCATTCTGGCCAACCCGCCGTTCAACATGAGCGATTGGGGAGCCGACCGCCTCAGATCGGACCCGCGATGGAAATTCGGTATTCCCCCCAACGGCAACGCCAATTACGCATGGATTCAACACTTCATTCATCACCTCGCCCCCGGAGGAACCGCCGGCTTTGTGATGGCCAACGGCTCCATGAGCTCCAACACCTCCGGCGAGGGGGAAATACGCCGGGCCATTGTCGAGGCCGATCTCCTGGACTGCATGATCGCGCTGCCTGTGCAGCTCTTCTACACCACCCAGATTCCGGTCTGCCTGTGGTTCATCTCCCGCAACAGATCCGGCGGGGCTTTCCGCCCACGCAAGGGGGAAATCCTGTTTATTGATGCCCGCAAGCTCGGCGCCATGACCGACAGGACCCACCGCGAGCTTACCGATGCCGACATCGCCAAAATCAGCGGGGCCTACCACGCCTGGCGGGGCGAGAAGGGGGCGGGAAACTACTCGGACGTCGCCGGCTTTTGCAAATCCGTAAAGAAGTCCGAGGTTGAATCCCACGGCTACATCCTCACGCCGGGCCGCTACGTTGGCGCCGCCGACGTGGCCGACGACGGCGAGCCTTTTGAATCCAAGATGAAACGCCTTACCACAACCCTCGCACAGCAGTTCGCCGAATCGGCAAGGCTCGAAACGGAGATACGCAAAAACCTCGCCTCGATCGGCTTCCCAATGGACGGCGGGCCGGAGGGCCCTATTCATCCGCCCCGTTGATCAGGGGCTTGTCTTCCGCCCTGGCCATCATGTCGTGAAAACCCTGCGGCGTCATGATTCGCAGGTCTCTTCCCTGTGGCAGCGGCCGCCCGTCCAGCGACAGCACGCTTTTCCTCTGGCGGCCGCCGCCCGCATCGCGGGTCAACAGTACGTCGGCACCGTGAAGCGCGGCCGAGGCGACATGGATGGCGTCCGCCGGCTTGAGCCCCTCTGACAGATCGATAACTTCCCGTACATAATCAGCAACAACAATATCGACGGGGAAAACGTCGATATCCGGCCGGCGGAAAAAATCGATGATTCCTTTCCGCGCGTCGGGCCGCCCGGCGACATGCGTCACTTCACACGCCGCCAGCGCGGATGCCTGCAACCGCACCTTGCCGGCGTCCGCGTCGCGTAGCAGGTGCATAATCCATGGATTCTTCGCGCTGTCCCGCTGAAGAATGTCAATGACCACGCATGAGTCCAACGCAACCTGTTTGCGGGCCTCACTCCCCATCGCGCAGCCTCGCTATCAGGTCCGCCGCGTCCGCACCCCCCGTAATATCCATCGCCTGCAACTCCGTCAGTGGAACGTCGCTCGCTTCGGGAAGAGTCTCGATGTGCTCAACCTCCATCGACTCGGCTTCTCCGTCCGATTGGCATTTCACGGTCCCCTGGACGCACACGCGGCTCGGCAAGGCCTCCTTCACCTCCTCAAGCATGCCTTGCGGAAAATCACACTGGATTTTACGGCCAGTTGCGGATTCTCGAATTCGAAACCGGCTCCGATCTCCCTCAACCGTGACCTGTTCCAGCACGCCGGTAAGGGAGGTGCGATACGACCGCAGCGGTTCCAGCCGCGGACGCTCCCGCGCGATGAGGTTCAGTTGTCGGTGGCTGAATCGCCGCCATTTGCGGGCGCCGGACCGCAGTTCAACGCTGCCGCCCGCGTTTTTGGCCAATTTATCGAGCTGCTCTGCCAGCTCGCCCCGAGACGGATCGTCCGAGTCGCCCGCCCCACCCGCGATCGGCCCGGCCAGGCTGTCGACCCGGGCTTGCACCCGCGCGGCCGTTACTCGATCGCTCTGAAACTCTACCTCCAAAGGGCTGTTCATCCGAATTTTTACAACCTTCAACTCCTCCGCCGGGCATCCCGCCATTGTCGCCATCGCCGCGCTCATCGTCTCGATCAGGGCACCCATATCGCGCAGCGATGTGGCCTTGGCAAGGTTCGGAAGCCGAACAGCGAACGTCGATCGTGTTTGTGTTTTACCAGCCATTACCAAATCCACCCGTGAAAGATACGTTCACGATTATATCCGCGGCTCTGCGACCCTGTTAATTGTCGGCCCGGCGGCCATCTTCCTTCACCTTTCGTGCCGCTTCCTCCGCCCGACTTTTGGGGATGACGATCCCCTGCGTAGGGAGTAAAATGCATTAGCGCAGGCTGGGTTGGCTGGTGCGTGGCACTAATACGCTCGGGCACGGGCGCTATGCCCCTTTGATGAGGCCCTGAAGGCAGTGCCCGCCTCGGCGGCCCGTGATTTGGGGTACGCGGGTGGAAATT
>JAJZKJ010000079.1 GCA_021804195.1 Acidobacteriota bacterium | reverse complement strand
CCGCAACCCCATTCTTTTGCCTTGCATAAGGCCCGCTAAAGCGTACACTAATGGTGCGGGACTATATTGGCAGGGCCGTCGGCCCGGGAGGCGCTCGACAATACATTACGCCATCCAATATCATCGGCAGCGATATTTAGGTTTTTTGAGAACGGATTCATGACCAAATTACTCGAAACGATTCAATCACCAGCCGACGTTAAACGTCTTTCGCTCGAACAACTTCATGTGCTCGCTCAAGAAATCCGCGAAACCATTATGACCACCGTTGGCTCCAATGGCGGCCACCTGGCACCCAACCTGGGTACCGTTGAGATAATTTTGGCCCTGCATTATGTTTTTGACCTGCCCAAAGACCGCCTCCTGTGGGATGTCGGCCACCAGTGCTACCCGCATAAACTTGTTACCGGACGCTACAAAAACTTTGCCTCACTGCGTAAAGCCGGTGGCGTTTGCGGCTTTCCCGACCCTTCTGAAGGCCCCTACGACCTGTTTGCCGTAGGACATGCCGGCACCGCTATCAGCACCGCCGTCGGTATGGCGCGGGCGGATAGCCTCCTTAACCGCGATACGCGAATTGTCGCCCTCATCGGGGACGCTTCCATTGTCAATGGGCTGGCCTTTGAAGGCCTTAACAACGCCGGCACGCTTAAGCGGCAAATGCTGGTGATTCTCAATGATAACTCCATGAGCATCAGCGAGCCGCAGGGTGCGTTTGCCGGCTATCTCGAACATTTACGCGTAACGCACACCTACGATGAAGTTAAAAAGCGCGTGCAAGAGCTGCTCGATCATATTCCCTACGGCCAGCGAATTTCGGATGTGGGTTCTCATATCAAACAGGGCATTAAAAATACGATTGCCCCCGGCCATATTTTTGAAGACCTCGGCCTTAAGTACTTCGGCCCCGCCGACGGCCACGACCTGCCCCACCTTATCGAAAAACTTAACGAGCTTAAGCACCTCAATGCCCCGGCGGTGCTGCACATTAAAACCATCAAGGGCAAAGGTTATGAATGGGCCTGCGAAGACCCCACCACCTTCCACAGCCCGAAGCCCTTCAGGGTTGAAGGCTGCCGGGTGGTTATTAACCAGGGCAGCGGCCGCTCGTGGACCAGCGCCTTTGCCGATGCCATGGTCAATCTTGCCAAATCCAACGATAAAGTTGTCGGCATCACCGCCGCGATGCCCGACGGCACCGGCATGATCAAGCTGAAGCCGGCGTTTCCAACGCGCTACTTCGACACGGGCATCTGCGAAAGTCACGCCACGGCAATGGCCGCCGGCATGGCCAAAGCCGGCCTCCGCCCGGTGGTGGCTGTTTACAGCACCTTTTTGCAGCGGGCGTTTGACCAGATATTTCAGGAAGTGTGCCTGCAGGGCCTGCCGGTGACGTTTTGCGTTGACCGCGCCGGCCTGGTAGGTGACGACGGCGCGGTGCATCATGGCTTCTGCGATCTGGCATTTCTTAAGAGCCAGCCCGGCATGGTGCTGATGGCTCCATCCGACGAACGCGACCTTGTGGCAAGCCTCAACTTTGCCACCACGCTCGATCATCCCAACGAAATTCGCTACCCGCGCGATAACTGCCCGCCGCAACCGCTGGGGCCGGATGTTCCGTGGGTTATTACCCGCGAGGGGGGCAAATCGCGCACGCTCAAGGGCGGCGATGATGCTACCATCATTGCGTATGGCTCAATGGCGTGGCAGGCCATGCAGGCCGCCCAACTGCTCGAAAACGAGGGCATTAGCGTGGGCGTTATTGATGCCCGCTTCTGCAAGCCGCTTGACAGCGAAATGCTGGAAGCCGTCTTTGCGACCGGCAAGCCGATTATTACCGTCGAAGACCATTCCATTATCAATGGTTTTGGAACGGCTGTTATTGAGTTTGCCCAGCAGCGCCGCCTCGATGCCCGCCTGGTAACCCGCCTGGGCATACCCGACCGCTTTATTCGACATTCCAACCGCAGCGAGCAGCTTAAAGAAATCGGCATAGACCCCACCGGCATAGCCGCCAGCGTACGCGCCGCCATCGCCGAGCAGGCCATACCCCACGAACCAGCCCCGGCAACCCAAGCGGGCCGGGTATCGGTAAGACTGCGGTAAATAGGGACAAAATGGGCGGCACCGCGGGAGGACTTTCGCCTTGGCGAATTACAGACGTTTCGTCTTTGCGTTTCGGGGATGCAGTCACTATACTCTTGGAGTGCGGCTTGACTTACAGCCGATTTAGAGTTTGAGAGTAACCAATTCGCACAATGGAGCTTGAGCTAACCGGTATAATGAGTAATTACACGTGGTTGGCGCGGCGGTAGTTTCCAAGGAATTGGTCCACGCTTGTGCCAAGTGGTAGAACCCTTGGTACGGCGTGTGTATATTTGCGGGACTGGGGCCTCTTGAGGCTGCCAGTCCCGCTTCTTTTTGGAGGCCAAGACCTTGCGCGTAGCACTCTTTTTCGACGGAAAAAACTATTGGTCGGGCTGGCGCTGCCGAGCCAGTGGAACATCGGTGGACCTTGCCAAGCTTTCCAAATGGGTAGTAGCCAAAGCCGGGGGTTCGCGCTTTGTAGGCTCATTTTATTACACCGGCATCGAAACAGGTGAGGCGGCCGAGACCGAGCAGCAAAAAAATCTTGCACGCTTTTTAGCCACCGTGGAGCTTCTTCCGGGATTCTTCGTACGCCGGTTTGAGCGAGTTGCCAGGCGAATCCGTTGCCGGCAATGCAGTTGCGAAACGTCTTTTACCCAGGAAAAGGAGGTTGACACCTCTATGGTCGCGGACATGCTTCGGATGGCAGCTGTGGACGCATTCGACGTTTTGGTGTTGGTATCCGGCGACGCCGATCTGACGCCAGCCGTAGAGGGTGTTCAGAGCCTTGGAAAGCAAGTTTTTGTGGCAAGTTGGGCCGGAGAGGGTTTATCAAAGCGAATACGGCGGGCCGCTTTCGATCATATTAACTTGATCGAGGGGATCACCGATTTTGCTGCTTTAAATCAGTCTGCGCCCTCGCCGCTCCAGGCTGGGGGCGACGCGCGGGGTGTAAATCTGTCGGGGGGAAGATGCCTTCCTGGCCGCCCTCCGAGAGGCTGAATTGCATTTTTCGCCATCCGGTTATGTCGGGATGCATCATTTCATAAGCGCTTGGAAATCCCCCCACCTGGTTGAGAACCTGCAGGTTCGACACCGCATACTTGAATCGCTTATTTGTTCCGGCCGTGTGGAAAAATATATAGTTGACGGCGAAAAACAGGCGATTCGGGTGGCGGCGCCCCCGCAGCATACAACGGGATAATTCTGTCATGAATGTTATGAACTTTTTGGGCAGTCACCGATTTTAAAACGACGCAGCGTTACCGAGAGAACAAAGCGTGCCCCATCTTCACCAGCCCGGGCAAGGGCTGTTTCAGGGACTGACCGCACGCCCCGGTGCACATTGTCCCGCCGCCAGATGGGCGATAAACTCTTTAAGGGTGATTTATCATGGCTCAGCGGTGTTCCATCTGCGGATGTCTGATGCCCGACCCGGCCAACCCGACCGAAGCACCAGACCCGCTGGTTTGTGAAATTTGTGCAAGTTTGAATACAGGGGCTGCCCGTGACCGCCAGAGTCGAGGCCCCCAACAAAAAGCCGTCCAGCGCCACCATCGCCAAGTTCCCCTCAGAGATATGCTACCCATACCGCCAGGCCCAAAGGTCTGGGCCGAGGCTCTCCGACACGGGCTGGCACGAACCGGTGCCCTGCTTCTGGGCCGGCCCAAGAGTCTCGCCGACCGCATCGGCCGAGCGATCGCCATTGGCGTTTCAATCGGCGTGGGATTGCTTGTTCTTCTGGGCATATCGCTCCTGATGCTCTTAGGTGATTCTCCGCCAAAGCCCGGCACGCAGTTAAGGGCGCTGGCGCTCGTTCTGCTGTTTGCCGCGGGCGTATATTTTTTTATTCGAAGCATGCTATGGTCACTCACCAGCATTCCCTCAACCAAAAACCGGGGCTGGCGACTTGCAAAGCTCGCTTTATTTCTCGTGCTCGCCACATGGCTATATTTCATCGTTGCGGCCTTAAGGTAACATCGCGCAAGCCCATAAACCGGCCGGCCCGGCGGATTAGGACGCTTTCGCTAACTCAACACTAACAAAAAATTAACTGAATCCGAACCTGTATTCCTTATGGTACTCAGCGGCTTCGCTGACGGTGCGCATCGGTCTATCGGCAGAACAATGCGCAGCACAGCATTTTTTAAGGAGCAATCTTCATGGCGGCAGTTAACAACCAACTTCATGCTCAGGAGGTTTCGGAGGCGCTTAACGAAGTTAAGTTCAGCGGCTTTCACCTCCGGGCAATCATTACAGCAGGAATGGGATTTTTTACCTCAGCCTTTGACCTTACCGTCATCGGCACCGCACTGGCGCTGGCCGGCCCGGAGTGGATGAAAGGCTTCATGGCCGACGGCGGCACCAAGGCCGGCTTCGCGTGGACCATGGGCCTGGTGGGATCGGTTTCGCTTGCCGCCACGTTTATAGGTGCCATCGCCTTCGGAACCATTGCCGACAAAATCGGGCGGAAGAGCGTTTACGGCATCGAGGCAATTCTCATGACAATCGGAGCCATTGGCAGCGCATTCGCAGGCGGGCCTCTCGCGATGATTGTCTGGCGCACCATCATGGGTTTTGGCATTGGGGGGCGACTACCCGCTTTCGGCTGTACTTATGAGCGAATATGCCAACCGCGAGTCGCGCGGCAAAATGGTGGGCATGGTATTTTCATGCCAGGCGCTTGGCTTTCTGGCCGGGCCGATTGTTATTTTAACCATGCTGGCCGCCGGGGTAAGCCACGATCTGACCTGGCGTATCGCGCTCGGGTTGGGGGCGCTGCCGGCAATGGGCGTGATCCTGCTGCGTCGCACCATGCCAGAATCACCACGGTGGCAGGCGCGGGCCATGGGGCGCAGCGCCGAAGCCGCCCAGTCGCTGGCAACCTACAGCGATGGGACCGCCCAGGCCGGCACCGAGCGGGCCACCGGCGTAGTGCGGGAACCGCTGACAAAATATGCTCTGACCATTCTGGGCACCGCCGGCTGCTGGTTTGTGTTTGACTATGCCTATTACGGCAACACCATCGGCATGCCAACCATCATCAATTCGGTGGCGCCTCACGCAAGCCTCATGACGTCCGTGGCATGGAACGTGCTGATCTTCGGAATCTTTGCCGTGCCGGGCTATGTGCTGGCTTTTATGCTAAGCGATAAACTGGGGCGCAAAACCATACAAATGGCGGGCTTCGCACTCATGGGACTTATGTTTTTGGTGCTGGGTCTTGTACCGGCGCTTTCGCAGAACGCGGCGGCGTTTATCACTATTTTTGGCCTGAGTTATTTCTTCGCGGAGTTTGGCCCCAACGTCACAACCTTTGTGCTTGCGGCCGAACTTTACCCGGTCAATCTGCGCACCACCGGACACGGAATTTCGGCCGGTGTCGCCAAAATCGGCGCATTTTTGGGCGTACTTTTCCTCAACGGCATCCTGGCCAAGATGGGTTTTGGCGGCGGCATGCTGCTGTCGGCGGGCATGTCGGTGGTGGGCCTGGTGCTTACCGCGGTTTGCATTAAAGAACCCGCAGGCAAGTCGCTCGAGGAAGCCGGCCAGGAATCAGGCTGGACTCCCAACATCGAGCCAAGCTCGCATGAACGCCTGCCAGTGCCCGCCGGCGCATCGGCTTGATTCACATGGCGGGTAGGCAGTGTATCGCCCAGCATTGCCGGTTCGGCAGGGCAAACGCCGTGACTGTCGCACGCAGAGAGGGCCTTATACAAGGCATGATGCTCCCGCCCATCATGCCTTGTTTTATTTTTGCAGGGTCAACAAGTGGTGCCGATTGCCTTCACTCGGTTCGGCATCCAAACCGAGTTTAGCGCCGCACGGCCTGCGAATCTTTTACCGGCGGCACAGGGTCCAGCCCGCCCGGATGAAATGGGTGGCAGCGGCAGATGCGCTTAATCGTAAGCCACGAGCCATGTACCGGCCCATGCTTTTCAATGGCCTCAAGACCATAGTTGCTGCATGTGGGGTAATAGCGGCAGTGCCGCCCCAGCAAACCTGAAAGCGTGTATTGATACACGCGAATACCCCCCAGAAGCAGCCGCGTAAATGCTCGACGAAACATAGCCGACTCCAACATATAACACGCGGGCCAATTACGCATTGCGACCTCACACGTTCGTCGCAGGCAAAAAACCCCACCCGCTAATTAACGTAAGCCTTCACGCAGGGCGACGACCAGGCAGGCAAGATGCCTGCGTTACAGGGATGCGCCTGCTGCGGGCTGCGCCGGGACGGTCGCAACTGCCATCAGCGACGCAACTCCGGGCGATCGCCGCGGTACCGCCCTCATGGCCTGCCCGCTACCGCAACAGCGACTGCAGCCGCTGATAATACTCCTGCACAGTTAAGCATTTGTGCGGCCGCACCACCAGCAGCACATCCCAGCCCGGCGGCCATTCCTGCTGCCACAGGCGGTACGCCTCGCGTATTCTCCGACGAATGGCATTGCGCTTAACCGCATTGCCGCTCTTTTTACCGATAGAAATAGCCAATCGCATCGAGCCGGCGTCGTCACGCCGCACCGCACAGGCCATCAGCGGGTGATGTGTGCGACGACGTCCCTTTTTGAATATGCCATCCACCCGCGGACCGCCCGGCAAACGCAAGCTGCGCGTCAGCCTTAGCCGCGGACGACCCACCCCGGCCGAACGGGCTGGTGATGGGGTTTCAGGATGGTGCGGTCGGCTTTCCACGTCGTAAAACCTTTCTATATTGCGCCAAAACCCGCCAAAACGTTCTACCGCAGGTTTGAGATTTACTGCCGTCAACCGTAGCATTCTGGCCATGCGTATTGTACCGCAACATGCCCGGTCGCCTGCAGCCCCAACGGCGCTGCGTTCCACCTGCCTGCCCCACAGGCCGGCCCAACCGCGCCGGGCGTTGCTGCGGGCTTTCACGGCTCTTGCCTTTGGGGCATTGCTGCTTAGCCCGCTTGCAGGCTGCCGACGCAGCGGCAAACCACAGGCGTCGCGTGCCCCGGCGGATCTGAATCGCGCCGGGCAATCGCCCGCGGCGCCGCGCATCGTATGCACCGTACCGGCGGTTACGCAAATGCTGCTGCAAATTGGAGCCGCCAACGACCTTAAAGGCGTATCCACCTTTGACGCGCCGCTTTTACCCAAGTCGCTCCGGCGCCTGCCGGTGGTTGGCGACTACGAACATATAGATTATGAAACGCTCACCGCGCTTAAACCCACGGTCATCATCATTCAAATAGCCCCATTGCGCGTGCCGCCGGCGCTAAGCAGCTTTGCCGCGGCCCATCATGCCCAACTGCTCAACGTATCGCTTTCATCCCTTGCGGATATCGTCCGCGAGAGTCGTTTGCTCGGCCGCATAACCGGCCGGCAAACCCAGGCCGCCGCCGCCATCGCCCGCATGCAGCGACAACTCTCGCAGCTTGCCGCACAGCGGCCGGCCAAACCGCTGCGCGTGGTTTATCTCATCAGCCGCGAGCCTATGCTGGCGGTCGGGGCACATAATTTTCAAGATCAGATCATACGCGCCGCGGGCGGAATTAACATCGGTGCCAGGCTCGGCAGCGGCTATCCAACGCTTAATCGCGAAACCCTGGTGCAGTTAAAACCGCAGGTGCTGGTTATTGACGCCCCCGGCTCGCTCGCCAGCCAGGGGGCAGGCGACCCACGACTTGCAAGCTTCTTTTCGCTTCCCACACCCGCGGCCAAAACTGGCCGTATTTACCTCCTCACCAATATGAAATATGATCTTCCCACCTTGGCCGTAGGCTCTACGGCGCTGCGCCTGCATAAGTTGTTTTACCCATCGCCGACGGCCGGAGGCGCACCATGAGTTCTCATCCCGCGGTTACCAAAGGCCGACTGGCCGCTTACGGCATCGGCGGCAGCGCCATCGTTGTGCTGGTACTGCTGCTGTGCATTTACCTCGGACCCGGCAAGCCCGGCACACGCGAAATTGCCTTTGGCCCGGCAAGCCACGCCATTATGACACTGCGGCTGACGCGCGTAGGCGCTGCCGCCATTGCCGGCGCCGCACTGGCCGCCGCAGGCGCGCTGCTGCAGGGTCTGCTTAAAAATCCGCTCGCCGACCCCTACATTCTGGGCCTCGCCAGCGGCGCTGCCGTCGGCGTCATGGGCTGGATTGTCCTGACCCAGCAAGTTGCCGGCATGGCCGCATTAACACCCTGGCTTCTGGCGATTTCAACCTACGGCACAAGCCTGCCGGCGACTTGCTGGG
>JAJZKJ010000078.1 GCA_021804195.1 Acidobacteriota bacterium | reverse complement strand
CTTGCAATCGCGGTCAAACACATTCTGCACAATAAACAGTACGCCGATGATAGAAACGAATATTCGTAATGTTTTACGGATGATGGGTATAAACTGGGTATTAAAGCCTTCCTCATGGCGGCTGGCAAAATGTTTCAGGCCGTGTTCAACAATTGAAACAATATTAAACAGATACCAAAATACGGCGATGGAAAACAGCAGCAGTACGCCCCGACGAGATGCAGCTGCGAGCAGACCGCTCAGGTGCAGTTGTCCCAGGCCAATAAAAAGCCCCGCCGCCACCACAAAAAGATTGGCCGGGCCAACCAGCCCTTCGAACAGAAGCGACTGCACATGCCAATGGCGAACTTCCAGCCGGCGCGACAGACGTTCCATCAACACGCCTGCAAAACGCCCCAGCGCCACCCCTGCAAAGATGGCGATGAGCAGCACCAGCCAATTGCCCCAACTGTTGACGGTAAACAGATGACCGATGTCTATCTGCTTGATAAAGGTATCGTAAAAGCTGCGCAGCGGATGAATAGCGTGATGAAGTGCCCCCGACGTGTGCACACCATGTCCGACGACCGATGCTGGCTGCGTCGCCGGCGCTTTGACGTTAATAGTAACCAGACTGAAAGCCATTATTAATCCTGACTTCTCGGCGGGCGTGGTCGTACACCGTACAATTCAGCACACGTACCGCCTTTAAACTATCCTCATGCGATACCCAATGCCCAGCACTCGCAGCTAAAGACATCAGGTCTTTGCCAATCGTCCGCAACCCGATATTGTTTTGGAACACATTCCCGCCAAGGCGGCACAGCCAAGGGCTGGCGACATGGACCTGTGGTGCGTTCACTATGCACGACTTAGCTGGAAGAATCAGCCGGAGGCCGAGTCCCCATTGCTCGGCCCCGTCGGCTTAGAGCCTCTGCGCCGCACCGCCACGGGTGCAGACGCCCGGGCCTTTTTTCTCGCCGGCCGGACCATAGGTTTGCCGGCTGAGGCGGTATCGAGCGCCATAAGCTGGTCGCGCAGCACGGCGGCCTGCTCGTATTTTTCGTGGGCGACGGCATATTTAATCTGCCGACGAATTTTGATCCGCGGGTCCGGTGGAAGCTGGCGGCGCAACTGCCGCAGCATATCCAGTAGAACCAGAGCTTCCTTTGAGTGACGGGCGTGGTGCCGCGCCTCTTCGCCGCGAAGCGCGTAAGCCTTGAATATCCGCCGCAGTGCCCCGCGCAAATAAGCCATGGCTGTGCGGGCGAAGCCCTTGGCAATGGCGTCGCATGCCAGCGCACGGCCCTGCATCATGATGATGTACGGCCGAAACTCCTCGAGCATGGAGCGATCACGGGGCGTTTCACCGTGAGCGCGGCACAAATCGAGGACGCTAAGGTTGTGCTGCGTATCACGAACCACACCGCTGTATTCTTCCATCACGAAGAAGCTAAGGTACCGATGATAAAACATCGAAGATTCTTCGCGCAGAGCCTCGCACTCGGCCGAGGTCAGCATGAAGCCGCTGTCCGAATGATGGGCTTTGCGGTATTCCGCCAGCCGCTGGAGATGATAATGAAGTTCTGTGGGGCTTTTATGCGGACGCTTGCCGTCGGGGCGTCCATTCACTTCCATCTGAAGCAGGCCGAGGTCCAATCGAACCTGAATTTTAGGTTTGCCGTCGCGACCTCGAATGAGCCTTACATTGTGACGATCAGGGCGGTATTGCCAGCCCTGCAGCGCCGGCGAAATATCCATGTTGCCCAAGTTATCATCACTGCCGGAATTTTTGGCGGGTCGTGCCATGTTGCGGGTTCCTCCGGAAGTCAACTTAACCTTACATCCGATTATAGCCTTCCCCGCGAGTTCGCCAAGCGCTAAGGAGAAAAAACTTTAAAAATTTCCGGCAGATTGGCGGGCGTCCTAAAAACCCGCCCCGCATTTTATAATATCCGCAGCGGCAATCGTTTGCCGCGCAAGCCTGCGGGCTTGTATCCTGCGGTAGGCTGCAGTCCGTCGCCGCTTTGCAACCGACTGGCCTTGCAGGCTCAACAGAACACTGGCCTGAAAAAGGAGCGTTCATGCATAATGCCGAGTCCCTTGCCGCGGCTATTGACCACACCTTGCTCAAGGCTGAAGCAACCGAAAAGCAAATTCTTCGTCTGGCTGCCGAGGCGGTTCGCTGGCGCTTTGCCGCCGTGTGCATCAACCCGCGATGGGTCAAGCTGGCATCTCGGGAACTGGCAAAGCGGCAGCGGGAGATTATCAGCCCGGCGCGCGGGGCCGTTGACAATCGCCGCACGGTCGTCGTCTGTGCGTGTGTCGGCTTTCCGTTGGGGGCGTCAACAACCGCCATAAAAGCTGCCGAGGCAGCGCAATGTGTTGCCGACGGTGCAATGGAAATTGACATGGTGGTCGCCCTTGGGCCGCTGTTAATGGGCGATGAGGCCCAGGTGCAGCGCGACATTCGAGCGGTTGTGCGGGCCGCCCAGCGCGAAAATCCGGGCGTTAAAATCAAGGTGATTCTCGAAACGGCGATTTTGACTCCGCGGCAAATCGCCCTTGGGTGTCGAGCTGCCTGGCAGGCCCAGGCCCACTATGTAAAAACCAGCACGGGTTTTCACCCGGCGGGCGGGGCCACGCTTGCCGGTGTGGCTCTGTTGAAAAAGCACGGCCATGGCTTGAGGGTAAAAGCCGCCGGCGGTATACGAGACCTCGCAACGGCGCAGGCCATGTTGGCGGCCGGGGCCGATCGGCTCGGTTGCTCGGCCGGCGTCGCGATTCTGCGGGAAGCCGCCGCACTGAAATTATAAAACAGACATTGCGGGCCGCAGGCGCATGGGTCGCACCCGGGCATTGCGCGGCGTTACTGATTGGCCGAACTTTCGGCATTGGCAGCGCTGTTTTGCGGGTGGCTGTAGAAGAGCAATGCTACTTTTTGCGCCACGGCCTGAATCAGGGCATTGTGCACCGCCGCAGACGATTGCGACGAAGCCAGCGCCTGTGGAATTTTTACTGTAATGGGGTAGCCATCGGTGGCATCCTTGGGCCACAGCCGCGTGCCGTTTTTATCCACCACTTTTACGATCGCCGAGGCGTAACCTTCCGAAATCTGTTTGTCGCTGATAAGCTTGGCGGAAAACTTTCGCAGATAGATGTAAATGACAATATCGGCCCGCACGGCGGCGGCAATATCGGCAATGCCCATGGACTGATACAACTCGGTGTTGCGCTGCAGGTTGGTAAGACGAAACGCCGGCACAAACTGAGTGGCCACTTTATTTTGATAAAGCAGCAGGTTCATGGTGTTGATCAGCGATTGCAAGTCTGAAACGGTCATGGGGCTGTTGGCCGCCTTGTCCACCAGCACCAGCACGCGCGATTGTTTAGGAATCTTAAACACCGCCGGTTGGTCGCCCTGGCCAAATATAAAATACCCCACCTCGCAGCCGGCCAGAGTCAGCAGCGTCGGCAGCACAAGAGCTGCGAGCAAAAGCCTGCGACGATTATTCATTGTTGCCCATCCCATAGTCGCGCCAATCTGCAAAGAATTTGATAAGTTTGCCGGAAAAGGCGTCCAGCGTGCGCATACGCACCAGATTATCGTCGTTATCAAGCACGGGTTCCGGGCCGCCGCGCGGCCAGGATGCGGCAACACTTTGTGAAAATACCCGCCCATCGCCCGGCATTGTGGTATCGTATACCATCACGTTAGCCGCGATATGGCCCTGGAGCAGGTGCTCGGCCCCGGCGGCATGGGTGCTATATTCGGTCAGCTCCAAATACAACACGCGATCTACGCCGAAATGCTTGCCGATGGTTTTGATCGGCAGGGCATCCCAGGAAGGGGTTTGATCCTGATATTGCAGCACAAGGTTGTAGTCCAACACTTTGGCGGTGGGAATTTTGTCCTGAATTTCCCGCGAAACGAATGCGGCCACTTCCTGCCGCGCCTGCGGGTACATAAACGCCGTGGATGAATCTTCATAAACCACCACGGCTACACTGTGGCCAGCCAAACCGTGGTAGGGGGCGGAAACCTTTACGCCTACCGAGCGCTGCGCGGCAGCGGCAAAAAAGCCGCAGCCACCCAGGCATGTGCCCGCCAGCAAAAGAGTTGTCAAAGCCAGCAAACGAAGCAGGAGTCGGTGCGATGTCATTTGAATCATTCGATGTTCCTCAAACGCGGCGTCGGGCCTGTCAGCCATGATGCCCGAAAAAGTCGCGTACGACCAGCACTTTATAGCCCCAACCCAAAAGCACAATCAGCAGCGAAACCCAGCAGATGCGCTGCCAATGCCACCCCAGCCAAAAAGGGGATGGGCCATACCATCGCCCCTTAACCACCGACAACGTACCGAGCACAAAAAACGCCAGGGCTAAAAAGCCGAAGGCCGCCCCGGCGGGCTGCGCGGCCAATGCCATAAGCCATTCGCCGTGGCTTACGTAAGATACCGCCGTAGTGTACCCGCAGGTAGGGCACGGATAGCCGGTAGCCAGGAGAAAGCCGCAGGGCGGCAGGCCCAGTTCGCGTTGCGCAAAGCCCTTGTGGCTGGGGTGCAGGTACAGCCCCACGCCCAGAATACCGCCACAAAACACCAGAAAAAACAAACCCCATAACCGCACTGCAAGGGTGCGATCAAGTTCCGCAGCGCGGCTGAACTTGTGGGGCACATTCTGGTTGGACGCGACGCTGCTCATGGAGCACGATTATAGCAGGTTGCCACGGCGAGGCACGCGAGCGGAGCGGTCGAAAGAAGCCGCTGCCGTAATTTTAGGCTATTGCGTTGCATCGCGCCGAAGCAATTTGTTTCAATGTTAGCCCGGCGGCGTATAATGGCCGGTTTTGGGTCTTGTGGAAGCGGGCTACAATATGCAGGGATTTTGGCGGGTCATCAAGGCAATATGGCCGTATCGGTTTAAGGTGTTGCTATCCTTTATTTGTGCCATTGGCGTAAGCTTTTCTTATGCGTCGGGCGTCGCTACGCTGTTTCCGGTGATGAAGATATTTTTGAGTTCCGAGGGCGTCCATGGCTGGGCCAACCTGCAGGCCGTACAGGACCGCCTTGGCCTTGAGCTCCTGCCGTTGTACCGCTCGGTGCAGCACGGCAGCCTTTCGATTGTGGTGCGCAAACCAACAAAGCAAGTCCTTCCGGTGCTCAAAAGCCTGCTGCCGGGCGATCAAATAACCCAAGTCCGCGTTCCCGGACCTGGGGGCACACCGGCCGTGCACCATTCCTGGTTAAAAATGATGGCGGCTCTGGCCGAGGCTCCGCCAGGGTCAAAGGCGACGCTGGCGATTGCGGCCAATGGCCGTGTATCCGCGCAGAACATAGCCGTTGTTTTAGCGCCGCTACATTGGAAGACCTACATACTGTTTACCAGCGCCCACTGGCTGCCGCACGGCCGGTTTCAAAGCCTGATGTGGATTGTTGTGGTGTTTATCAGCTTATGTATAGTCGGCAGCATTTTTCGCTATTACCAGACTTTTTTAAGCAGCGAAATCACTCTGCAGGTGGTCATCGCCATTCGCCGCCGGCTGTTTGATCGCATTTTGGATTTGCCAATTTCGTATACGGTTCGCAATGGCACGAACGATTTAATCAGCCGCATTACGGTAGACACCGCCAGCTTATACGATGGCGTTTCCATGCTGCTGGGCCGGGCTATTTTGGAGCCTACCAAAGCCATCGGCGTGGCGATTATGGCCCTGCTGGTGGACTGGCGGTTGTTTGTGGGCACTCTCATTTTGCTGCCGCCGGTGGGTATTGTCATTCGCAAGTTGGGCAAACGCATCAATAAAGCCATGGATCGCGGCCTACGGGGCTGGTCGGAAATGGTGGCCGTCAGCAACGAAGCCCTGGCGAATATTCGTGTGGTAAAGGCTTATTCATCAGCGGGGTATGAGCGCCGGCGATTCGCCCGAGCCAACCGTACGCTGTTTAAATCGGTGCGCAGGGTGCTGCATTACCTGGCCGTGTCGCGGCCCGCGTTTGAAACCATGACGATCATGCTCGTGAGTGTGCCGCTGATTTTGGCGGCCCACCTCGTGCTTGACGGCTCGATAGATAAATACTCTTTCTTTTTGGTGCTAGGTTGTCTATTGGCCATCTTTGATCCTCTGCGCAAACTCAATGATGTGAACAACAAAATTCAAATGGCCAAAGCGGCCGCCAATCGCTGCTTTGCCATCATAGATCTTCCACCGGAAGAAAATCTTTCGCACACGCTTCCCCGCCTGCCGCGGCATAGCGCAAGCATTGTTTTTGAGCATGTGAGCTTCAAATACCCCGGCCACGATGAAATGGTGCTGCGTGATGTTGACTTTACGGTTCAACACGGCCAGATGGTTGCCGTTGTTGGCACGAACGGGTCAGGAAAAACAACGCTGCTGTCGCTGCTGCCTCGCCTGTATCCGCCAACCACAGGGCGCGTGCTTGTAGACGGCATAGATACCGCCGGGGTGTCGCTGGCTTCGCTGCGCAAGCAAATCGGCCTGGTAACGCAGGAGACCGCTCTCTTCGCGGACACCGCCTACAACAACATTGCCTACGGAGCGCGGCATGCGTCGCGCCAGCGCGTGTTGGAGGCCGCCCAGCGGAGTTTTGCCGATGAGTTCATCCGCGCCATGCCGCAAGGCTACGATACGCCGATAGGCCAGGGCGGGGCGCGGCTTTCGGGCGGCCAACGGCAACGCATCGCCATTGCACGCGCCATTTTGCGCGACCCGGCCATCCTTATTCTCGATGAGGCGCTAAGCCAGGTAGATGCCGAAAGCGAAGCGAAAATATCTCAAGCCCTCGAAGAGTTTCGTCGCGACCGCACGACGTTTGTCATCGCGCACCGGTTCAGCACAGTCGTGTCGGCAGATTTGATCGTATGCCTCGATAAGGGCGTGGTCGCGGGCATGGGGCGGCACGACGACTTGCTTAAAACCTGCGAGCCATACCAAAGACTTTGCGAAACGCAGCTTATACACGGCGATGCCCCGGTCAACGCCGCCGCTGCGGCCGACGAACCGCTCCCGACGGTTTAAGGGTGTTATTGCCAGCCTTCAAATCCTGGGGCGATGGGCGGGCACCGCGCCTCTGGCAACCGCACGGCCTGCACGGACGACCGCCGACAATACAGCCCACCTGTCTGCATGTCTGATAACACTTATTTGGGTCTTTATAATTATTTTTCGCTTGCTTGAAAGCCGATGTATGCCTTGGCGAGGTTTATCGGCCCGCCTTTGTACCCGCATCGGACAAATTTGTGTGCCTTAGTCAGGTATTCTTTGCGTGGAGGCGTACATGCCGCAGACAAAAACCTTCGCAATGCGTAACAAGCAGGCAGGCGATCGGACAACTATCGGCTTGACCCCGCCGCTGCGCGAGCCGCCAGAGCTGATCTGCACTCATCCCGGCAAGGCCGGCATTCTCAATCATTTTGGCGTGGAATGTCGAAAGTGCCCCCGCACCACCGGCGACGAGCTATGCCGCAAAGCTCTGGCAGACCCGGTGCATACGCTTTACCTGCTTTCGGAATCGCTGGATTGCTCCGGTCGCCACGACGGGGCGCTGGTGTTTACCAGCTTTTCGCAACTGACCGAACACATTGAACTGCATCGTCATAGCTGGCTCAAACGCGAATTGCCGCGGCTGTCGCTCATGCTGGAGCATACCAGCCGCGAGTGGGGCGGCCGCTACGGCTGGCTGCACATACTTGCAGAGCAATTTTTTGACCTGCAGATTGATGCCAATGCTCATGTATGCCGCGAAGAGGAAGACTTATTCCCGCAAATACGCGAGTTGGATCGCGTTCGTTTGACTTCCCGCCCGCCGCATGACTTAACCTCTACCATAACCGAATTACAGGCTCAGCATGCCCACTTCAATGATCTGTTGGGGCAGATAAGGTTGTGGACGAACGACTACACGTTTTCGCAGGGCACGCCCGATAGCGTGCGCCAACTGGGCGCGATGCTCCGCGGTTTTGACGCCCAGCATACGCAGCACCTCCGTGAGGAGGACGAACTTCTCTTTCCGCAGGTGCGTAAACGCCTCGACGCCATCGGCTGGCTACCCGTTAACTCCACAAATCCAGCCCGCTGAACCACTTTTTCAGCAGTCGCATCGGAAGTCGGGCCAGCCGGCGATGCAGCCGATTGCGCCGCGTAAACGAGCGGCCGTTATACACTTCCAAAAAGTCCCAATGA
The DNA here is from genome assembly GCA_021804195.1 of Acidobacteriota bacterium. Next base: position 136 of record JAJZKJ010000078.1, on the reverse strand, counting down.
TCTTCTACGGTGGCTACCTCAACAGCCGTCGGATGGCGCAGTTCACCGATATCAGCAGTCGGCCTATCCGCCATTTTGGTCTGCCAGGTGGTATGCGTGGCGTCAGCCCTGAAGCCGATGTTCGACACCAGGTTCA
>JAJZKJ010000077.1 GCA_021804195.1 Acidobacteriota bacterium | reverse complement strand
GCGTGGTAGCCCAGATGACGCAACCGCATGAGCGCCTCGCCGGGACGATAGACATGCTCCGAAGGCGGGCCGACGGGACGTTCCGCGGCGGCATTCCAATCCACGAACAATATTCTGCCTTCGGGCGCGAGCCTCCGGGGCAGGTCCCGCAGGACGGCATCGCCTAACTCGTGGAGCACATTCAGAGCCAGCACCCGCGGGAAGGACTCGCCGCCAGACTCCAGTTCCGCCGGCAGCATCGGAAACACATTTCCGGGAGCGTCCGCGGCCGCCAGTTTGCGCTTCAGATGGGCCAGCATTTGCGGCTGCTCATCCATGGCTATGATCCGCAGATCCGGCCGGAACCGTGCCAGCGCAATGGCATACGTCCCCGTTCCAGCTCCAAAATCCAGCACTGCCGTGCCCGCCGGAGGGTCCAACAACCGCAGCAGATCGAGAGGCGGCAGGTAGGCTAGCCGCGCGGGATCATCCAACTGCCCCGCGCGGGCTGGATCAAAGGGCCGCGGTTGCCGGCTGCCTGCCCGCTCACTTTGTGCTTCTGACGCCATGATGGCTCTCTTCCATACCCGCTTTTGGTTAGTATAAAGGAGAGGGATAATTGCGAGGCAGTTCTATGACGCAACCTGACACCCGCCCTGAACTGTTTGAGATATCCGCGGCAAGCCATCACCTCGAATCTCTGGAAACGGCGCTGCGCGCCGCCGCCCAGTCGCACGGCTTTGGCGTTCTGAATGTAACGGATCTCGACGCCAAGCTGCGCGAACGCGGCATCGCATACGGACAAGCCTGCCGCGTTTACGATATTTGCCAGCCTGCGTCGGCGCTGGAGGCGCTGCGGCGCCAGCCGGCCGTGGCATCGCTGCTCCCCTGCCGCATCGCGATCTATGAGCGCGAAGGCGAACTGTTCGTATCCATGGTAAGGCCCACGGCCCTGATTCCGCGCTTAGCGCCCGAACTGAGCGCCCTGGCGGCGGCAGTAGAGCTGACGATGATCCAGATTCTGAAGTCCACCGCGGCCGCTTCCGGCCCGATTCCGCTGGATTCACGTTCCCAGAGCCATCCCCAGGCATGAACCCCGGCCCGCGTTCTCGCCTGGCTTGCTTTCGCGATTCCCGCAGAATCACTTTGCGAAACGGCCCGGCCGGTGAACTAACGCGGTTCCCGCAAATCCACCCGGATCACCTGGATCGAATACGCCGGCAGAGTATGCCGCCAGGTGGGATGCAGCCCGGTCAGATCGCGCCGATGGGGAACGATTCTGCGGGGATGCCGCAGCGAATTGGTCGCCTGCGGGTTATTCGCATGTAAAGCGATCAACTCGCCGGTGCCGGCGAGCGAAGCCCCGGCAAAGGAAATGGCCAGCGGCTGGGGCCGGGAGGACGCGTTGACCAGCTTCAGATATAAGCACTTTTTCGCCGGGCTTTCGGTGACGGAATAGAAAAAACGCGGGCCGGCGCCGGCCAGCTTCGAGGCCGGAGTTTCGACGCCGAGATGGCCGGCAAACATGACCTGGGCGTAATAGGCCGGCGAGCCGTAGCTGCGCAGGGCGTTGTAACCGATAAGATCGGGCGCCCACTGCATGGCCCCCGGATTGACGTTGGTGAACAGCGGCGCGTAGGAAGCCATGACGATGAGGTCGCTGTTGCGCTCCAGGCCGGTCATCCAGGCGGCATCGCCCAGCGCCGCGCCAAAGTTGGGCGTGGGCGAGCCCTGGCGCGTGGCCCACTCGCCCACGAAGATCTTCGGCCCGCCGCGGCTGAAATTGTCGTAATGCGCGGCCATGTGAAACATGCGGCTGGCGCGCAGATAAAAATGCTGATCGAGCACGTCGGGCACGACGCTGTGCACCGGCGCCGTGGCAATCACCTGCAAGCGCGGATAGCGCGCTTTAATCGCCTTGAAGAACTGGGCAAAGCGGGCATTGTAGCTGCCGGAGCGGTCGAACATATCCTCATTGCCAACTTCCACATAGGTCAGATGAAAGGGCTGGGGATGGCCGTCCCGCGCCCGCACCGCGCCCCAGCGCGTGGAGGCGCTGCCCGTGACGTACTGGATTTCCTCCAGCGCGCTTTTGACATAAGGCCGCAGATCGGGCCCCGGCTTGACGTGCTTGCCGTTGAGCGAATAGCCGGCATAGACGGCCAGCACCGGCTGCATGTGCAACTGCTGACACCATTCCAGAAATTCCAGCAGCCCCATCTGGTCGGTGGACCAGTAGCCCCAGGGGCTGAAATGGCCGGGCCGGTCCACCCGCGGGCCGATGGTCTTTTTCCAGTTAAAGCGCTGCGCGATCGAGGATCCTTCGAGATAGTTGCCGCCGGGAAAACGCAAAAAAGAAGGATGCATGGCGGCCAGCAGCTTCATGATGTCGATGCGAAAGCCATGGGGCTGGTTATCGTAGGTGGGGGGAAACAGCGAAACCTCACTGAGCCAGAGCGTGCCGGGGCGAGCCACGGTCAGGACGAGATGGTTGGCGGCCGAGGCGCGCATGGCGCCCGTCTGCAGCATGAAGGAATACGGCCGCCAGGCCGTGCCGATGCCATTCACCACGGTGCGCGCCAGCACCTGGCCGCTCTGGTTGGAGACCAGGCTCACTGTTACCGGGCCGGTCGAGGCGGATGCTTCCCGGGCGTAGAATGAGCCCTGATAAATGGTGTCGGGCCGCACCCCCATGCCCCAGTAGCCGGTATTCAGGACGCCGGCGGCATCGGCGGCATCGGCGGAAGTGACCCGCAGCCGCAGGCTATAGGGAATGGCGGCGCTGGGACCGCTCGAGCGGTCGGGGCGGATTTGGGCCTGGGCATTGCCGTTTTCCACCAGATACCAGTGCCGGACTCCGCTCCAGTCGCCACGGAAGGTTCCGTTGCTGACCATATCCGCATAGAGGCCGCCCTCGTAGGAGTGATTGATTTCTTCCGTCATCAATCCGTAGAGCGTGGGGCTGACCTTAGAGACGGGATGATTGACCTGGATGGTCAACTGGGCCGCATCCGGCGCGGCGGGTGACTGGGGGAAAATTGCCGGCGTGAAAAAAGCCATCGCCAAAGCGGCGGTCATGAGAGCGGGACGGAGTTTCATAAGGGTTCGAACCATGATAATGCCGGAGAATACGAAATGCCAGAATAGCGACCGGCCAAGCTTCGGCGCAGCCGCTTTTATTTATAGGCGAACCCGGCCTGAACACCGCTGGACAGAAGTTGCGTTAGCCCTTCAAAGCCCTAGCCAAGAATTATTCAGAAAAATCCAGGCAGACCTCCACAATTTGACAGCCCGCATGCGCCATGCCAAGATAAAAATGCGGGGTGGAGCAGTCTGGTAGCTCGTTGGGCTCATAACCCAAAGGTCGGTGGTTCAAATCCACCCCCCGCAACCAATCAATTCCACATCCGTTTCCGCTTTTCTCCTCTGCTAAAAAGCTTTTTCCCCGCAATTCACGCCCTCCATTGGTTTTTCTGTTGTACTGAAATTTTAAACAACGCCACAGGCGTGCATTCACGCCGCCCATCTGAAACCAAGAGCGGGCCTTTTATAATAAAAAGTACCCTCGCATGGACCGCCCCCTGCTGCAATCGCTGACCCCGTACCTTTGGCGCTACCGCCGCGCCATCGGGCTGGGAATGGGCATTCTGATTGCCAACGTCTGCGTCTTCGCCAGCATTCCCTATGTGCTCAAGCTGGCCATTGACGGACTGCGGCGGGGCATCAGCGAGCGCGAACTGCTGGTCTTCCCCGCCCTGCTGATGGCCCTGGTGCTGGCGCGCGCCGGGCTGCAATATCTGCAGCGGCTGATCCTGATCAATACTTCGCGCAATATCGAATACGACATCCGCAACGATCTTTTGCGGCACCTGGAAACGCTGCCCCGCTCCTGGTACCAGCGCATGCGCACGGGCGAGATCATGGCCCGCGCCACCAACGACCTGAGCGCGGTGCGCAACATGTTCGGCCCCGGGCTGATGTACTCGGCCAACGCGCTGGCGCTGTTCGCGGTGGTGGTCACGATCATGCTGCGGCTGGATGCGCGGCTGACGCTGCTGGTGTTTCTGCCGGCGCCGTTTGTGATGCTGGCGGTGCAGTGGTTCGGCAAGCGCATTCATGAACGCTTCGAGCGCATTCAGTCCATGTTCGCCAGCCTGGCCACCAAGGTCGAGGAAAATCTGGCCGGGCTGCGCATCGTGCGCGCCTATGCCCGCGAAGACCGCGAGATCGCCGATTTTGACGAGCTGAACCGCGACTATATCCGCCGCAACCTGCGGCTGGTGCTGCTTTCGGGAGCTTTTGATCCCCTGCTGCAGGCGCTGCTGGGGCTGGCCTTTCTGCTGGTGCTGTGGTTTGGCGGGCGGGCGGCCCTCCGCGGCCAGATTACGCTGGGCGATTTTGTGGCCTTTAACGCCTACATGATGCAGATGTCGTTCCCCATGATCGCCATGGGCTGGGTCATCAATCTGGTGCAGCGCGGGCTGGCCTCATGGGCGCGGATGCGGGAAATCCTCCGCGCCCCCGCCGAAATCGCCGACGGCCCCGGCTGCGACCGCTCGATCCGCATCCTGCGCGGCGAAGCCGCGTTCCGGCAGCTCAGCTTCAGCTTTGAAGGCCGCGAAGTGCTGCACGACATTGAACTGGCCATCCCCGCCGGCGGAAGCCTGGCCATCGTAGGCCCCACCGGAGCGGGCAAAAGCACGCTGGCCGCGCTGCTGCCCCGGCTGTATGAGGCCGCGCCCGGAATGGTGCGGATCGACGGACGGCCCATCGCGGAAATTCCATTAGCCGTGCTGCGCGCCCATATCGGCCTAGTGCCGCAGGAAACTTTTCTTTTCAGCGATACGCTGCGCAATAACATCGCCTTCGGCGTTCCCGATGCCACGGAAGCGGCGGTGCTCGAAGCCGCCGTCAAGGCGGGGCTGGGGCCTGATCTGGAAAACTTTCCCGAGGGCCTGAATACCCGGGTGGGCGAACGCGGGCTGACCCTTTCCGGCGGGCAGAAACAGCGGGTCGCGATCGCGCGGGCCCTGATCCGCGATCCCCGCATTCTGATCCTTGACGACGCCCTTTCGGCGGTGGACACGCTGACCGAGGAAACCATCCTCAACAACCTGCGCCAGATCATGCAAGGCCGCACCACCATTTTTATCAGCCACCGCATTTCCACGCTGCGCGGCGCCGACCAGATCATCGTGCTCGACCACGGCCGCATCCTCGAACGCGGCGATCATGCCACGCTGATCGGTCTGGGCGGCCATTACGCCAGCCTTTATGAAAAACAACTGCTGGAGGAGGAACTGCAGGCGGTGAGCTAACAAGATCACGCTCAGGGATAAGCATCGCATAGCGGCGTTGTTCGCCGCTCAGCATGAAAATTGAGCCCGGCAAGCAGGGCGACCGGCAGCGCGTCCATTCGCACTATGAGCAGCGCACAACAGGAAGAAGAGGCACTGGGCAAAGCGTACGACCGCCGCCTGATGCGGCGGCTGCTGGGCTACGTCCGGCCGTACCGCGGCATTGTGCTGCTTTCGACCCTGGCCGCGGTGCTGCATTCGGTCACCGCGGTGGCCGGACCGTATATCGTAAAAGTCGCCATTGACCGCTATATTTTCCCCACCCACGTCCGCGGGGCGGGCTCGTTTCTGACTCCCTGGCTGCCGGGCAACGCCTTTCACGGCCTGACCGTGCTGGCGGGAATTTATCTGGTTCTGCTGGTGGCCGGCTTTGGCCTCGATTTCGCCCAGACCTACCTCATGCAATGGGTGGGGCAGCACGCGATGTTCGATCTGCGCCGGCAGCTTTTCGCGCACCTGCAGAAGCTGCAGATCGCGTTTTTCGACCGCAATCCGGTGGGCCGGCTGGTCACGCGCGTGACCAACGACGTGCAGGTCATCAACGACATGATCGCCTCGGCGCTGGTGGCGTTTTTTGACGACGCCTTCGTGCTCATCTTCATCGCCATTATTCTGTTCCGCTTCGACTGGAAGCTGGCGCTGATCACGCTCGCGGTGCTGCCGCTGATCGGAGCGGCGGCCAGCGTCTTCCGGCGGGCGGTGCGCGACAGCTACCGGCGCATGCGCGTGGCCCTGGCCCGCATCAATACTTTTTTGCAGGAACATGTGGCCGGCATGAGCCTGGTGCAGGTCTTTAACCGCGAGGAGCGCACGGCCGAGGAGTTTGACGAAATCAACCGCACGCACCGCGACGCCTGGAAAGACGCCGTGTTCGCCCACGCGGTCTATTATCCGGTGGTCGAAATTCTGAGCATGCTGGCGGTGGCCGACATCCTCTGGTTCGGGGGCGTGCGGGTGATCGGCCACCGGCTGACGATCGGCGTCCTGGTCGCCTTCATTCAGTACGCGCAGCGCTTTTTCCGGCCCATCCAGGACCTGAGCGAAAAATACAACCTTCTGCAGTCGGCGATGGCCTCGAGCGAGCGCATTTTCAAGCTCGTTGACACGCCGGTCACGCTGGCCTCGCCGGAGCATCCGGCCGCGGTGCCGGCCGGAGCGGCACGGATCGAGTTTGATCATGTCAGCTTTGCCTACCACGATCATGATTGGGTGATCAAAAACCTGAGCTTCACGATCGAGCCCGGACAGACGGTGGCCGTGGTGGGCCATACCGGCGCCGGCAAGACCACGCTGGCCAGCCTGCTGCTGCGCTTTTACGATGTGCAGCAGGGCGCGGTGCGGGTCGGCGGCGTGAACGTGAAAGACTGGGATTTAAGCGAGCTGCGCCGGCGCTTCGGGGTGGTGCTGCAGGATCCGTATCTGTTTACCGGAACGATCGCGCAGAACATACGCATGGGCGACGAGGCGATGGCGGACGCGGCGATTGAGCATGCCGCCCTGCATGTGGACCTGCACGACTTTGTCTCCACGCTGCCCGACGGCTATGCCACCGAGCTGCGCGAACGCGGCAGCGGGCTTTCCACCGGGCAGAAGCAACTGGTGAATTTTGCCCGCGCGCTGGCCGCCAACCCGCCCTTTCTGATTCTGGATGAAGCCACGGCCAGCGTGGATACCGACACGGAGCTGAAAATCCGCGCCGCGCTGGAGAAACTGCTGGCCGGCCGGACCAGCATCATCATCGCGCACCGGCTTTCCACCATCCAGCGCGCCGACCGCATTCTGGTGATGCATAAAGGAGCGCTGCGCGAGTCGGGAACGCATCAGGAACTGCTGGCGGCGCGAGGGATCTACTGGCGGCTGTACCGGCTGCAATATAAAGACCAGGAAACGGCCTGGACGCCGTCCACGCCGGCGCTGGCGTAGCCGGCGCAGCGTTGCCGCATGAGGGTTCCGGCACCTGCACTCCCGTGCGGCTCGGCCGTGAACGCTATATGACGATATTTATGTCAGAACTTGAAAACCTTGAGTCTTGCCGTAGCGGCGGGCAAATTGTGTTATCTGCCGATCATAGGTAACCAAAGCGCTCCCGGTTGCCACGGCGGTTGCGATGAGAAGCCGGTCGGCGGGATCACGCCCGTTAAAACCGGGAAATGAATAGGCTCTAGCCGCAATTTGGCATTCCAGCGGAAGCATTGCAATGCCAGGCCGTGCCGCAAATCGGCTGAGCCATTGTTCTGGAGCAAGATCCAACTCAATATGGCCCCGATCGAACAGGCAGGCGATTTCCCAACCGCTGACGGCGCTTATTTGCAAATTCCCGCCCAATCGCCAAGTCTCTTCGATCAAATTCCGGGTCGAAGGCCGCAGCCGATGATCCCCGCTATCGAGCCAAAGCACGATATGAGTATCCAGCAGCAATGGCGGATTCAACGCATCACCTCACGCCCGCTTTCCGCATCAGGCATGATTTCAAGCACGGGCTGACGCAAATCCACGCCCCTGGCCACGCGCACTGAGCCCGGATGGGCGCCAAACAGGGGCTGATTGCGAAGTTCGCGGTCCATCAACTGGCGCAGCGCTTTCGCCACTGCCTCAGTTTTGTTGCCGCCGGTCAATGTCCGGGCTGCCGTTTCGATCAGTTGGACCACATCGGGACGGTTGATGGTAACGACGGTTGGCATATCATTATTCCAGTAATGAAATCATTATAGCACTGAAATATGACTCAAAAACCGGGAGATTGAACAGACGCGCGCGGCCCCGGCAGAGCGAGGATTCAGTCCACGATGCGACCGGCGCAATCGCCGAGAACCAGCATTTCTCCCGCCGGGCCGCGAGCCGAGCCGCGCAGGGTGACTTCATCGCCGGCTTCAAGAAAGGCGCGGGATTCATCGCCGGGCAGGCGAATGGGATTCTGGCCGCCCTGGGTCAGTTCGAGCAGGCAGCCCAGGGCATCGGATGTGCCGCCGGAGACCGTGCCGGTGGCCAGCAAATCGCCGGGCCGCAAGCGGCAGCCGTTGGAGGCGTGATGCGCGATCATCTGGGCCGGCGTCCAGTAAAGCTCGCGCGTGCTCACCGCGCAGAGCCGAA